>CACVKW010000718.1 GCA_902749685.1 Olavius sp. associated proteobacterium Delta 1
AAGGTCAGCCAAATGACTAAGTATCTGAATTTATTAGATCTGGGATGAAAAATCGGGCAAAATGAAGCTGCTTTTTGCCTACAGACCGAAAACAAGAGTTTAGCTGAATACATAACTTATCCTAATTCAGGAAAATGTTCATTCTTAGTCAATAGAACTTCATACCAATCATTCGCACCCGGTGGTGGAGGACATATTTCTCTCCACTCATGGTAACTCTTTTCGCTATCACATTCTAAAAACAGTATAAACTCTTTCTTGGCTTTCATAAAATAGATGTCTTTGAATAAAATATCCTCCACCTGTGAGGTGGTTTCTCTCAAATGCGCCAACAAGTCTTGCAGCTGGACAGTATTTTCAATTTCACGCTCAACATGTTTTAGAACTAACATTACCTCCTCCTTTTTCAAATCGGGTAATTATTTAAATGCGGAAAAGGGGGCTTTATGTTGTACCTCATCCACTACACGGCGGACGTCAGGTAAGCATCATCTGCCCTTTGGGTTTTTGACAGCGCACTGACAATTACCGAATTTCTTTTCATTTGAAATTCTTTCCATTATCAAGGAGCATCCATTATTGCGATAATCTTTTTCTATGTCTTCCTTTGTGTACCCGAAACAGTAACAAATCAAATCGCCCATTTCTGACTCCATTCTCAAAGATTAATCAATTAACCGGTTCTTCTTTGCAGCAAATATCTGCTTCAATATTCTTGCCACCTTCTAAGTCTTTGAATACTTGAAGCGACTTCATCGCCCATTGTTCTCCCGGGCAACCCGACTCTGTTATTGCCACATTTAGAAATTCAACAAGCTCATCTTCTGTGGTTCCGGCCTCATAAGCCATTTTGGTGTATCCGTTAATGCATGGCTCGCATTTAGTGGCAACCACTATTGCCAGAGCTGATAGTATCTTATATTTTGCAGGAACTGCTGAATCCCTGAAGGTATCTGAACGCATTCTAATAAGCCCGCCGGTTACTTTCGGACTCAATCTGCGGAATTGATCATACAGTTGTTCTGACATAACAAAATTTTTCCTTTCTGGAGACCGCTTTCAATAAATATTATGAACTATTGGATGGGTTTTCTTTCAATCACCTTACCTTTGAATGGACCTGCTTTTGAGACAGCATCAATTAAAACTTGGTTTTCAATCGATTCTGCTACGGTCATCAAGGCTTTTTCTTGCTCATAGTAAATTTCAACCTTTTTAACTCCCTCTGTCGCCGACAGAGATTTCTTTATTGCAAGCGGTCAAAGCTTACACGTCATGCCCTCAATCTCCATGATTATCTGCTGGTCAGCATTAGCTACGGGATAAACAAACAAGGCAATAAGGAAAGATGCAAATATCAGTATTATATATTTCATGGTTATCTGCTCTCTATTGATAAAGGCGAATCAGCACACTTTGAAACGATGCGGATATAATGAAAGCCACAGCACCGATCCAAAATATACCACGGGCGATTTTCCTGGCGCTAAAATCCTCCTTACAGCTGCAGTCCTGTTTTTTTAGGTATAATCTCCAGAATGAAAAACCTAACAGCAAAATCGCTGCTCCAAGGAGATAGGGACGTAAGGGCTCCAAAAAGGTAAAACTGCTCATAAAGCTGGCTGATGTTCCAAATATGACAAATATGGCCGGACCAATGCAACAGGATGCAGCTAAAAATGAAGTTAGAATCGTTCCCATACTAGATATATTTTCGGTTTTCATATCAGTTCACCTTTGTTTTAAGCTTCAGAGGCATCAAAGAAATGGCAATTTTTTAATATACCCTCAGTCCTTATGAGATGATTTATTTACAACGGATTTACGCCATCGCAGAAAGGAAACTACGGACAGCGCGATCATGATACATAAAGCCGGGAAAAGAACGAAATCCAGATATGGCGTAAATAAACTCAATCCGACTGCCCCAAGCAAAATCACCAGAATCGGTGTAAAACAACACAGAGCCACCAGCACAGTCCCGGCCAACGCTGCAAACATGCCTTTTTTTGACGGCTGAGATGAGATTTTATCCATTTTTGATCTCTCGCTATCCAGGCAATCATAGATCAGCATTGTTACGATATAGGCACTCCAAGTCCAGCAGCTTTAAGGACCTCAACATCAGGACCTCGTCCTTCACAACAGTCAGCAAGTTTGCCATCGATTACAACGGCCGGTACAGATTTAATGCCAAGACTCTTGGCACGGCTTGACACCGAAGGATCATTCATATCAAGTATGCTCACTTCACAAGATGCACATGCATTGTCCTGAACCATAGTGATTGCCTCCTGGCAAACGGGACATCCAGCACTGAATATTTCGATTTTGCGTTTGTTATTCATGTTAAAATCTCCTTAATAGCTTATTGATAAAGTTCTTCCAATATCGGGCAACTACCAATCGGACCTTTGCCTGTGCATTTTTTCACCAAACGGTTAAGGGCATCACGAATATGGACCAACTCGTGAATTTTCCTGTCAACATCTGTCAGCTTTTCACCCACGCGTAACTTCATATCAGCGCAGGTGGAATTAGGTGTGATCCTTAATTCGAGTATCTCCGTGATCTCATTAAGAGAAAATCCAAGAGCCTGACAACGCTTGATGAAGTCCGTACGTTTCAAAGCTTCTGATGGGTATTGTCTGTGCCCGCTTTTATTGCGAGGGGGTTCGGGAAGCAATCCCCTGCGTTCGTAATAACGAATTGTCTCAATATTGACATTGGCTTTTTGGGCAAGCTCGCCGATTGATAATTTTTCCATTTTACGCCTCCTAAGTATAATAAGGCCTGTACCTTAGTACAGGTCAAGGATAAAGATTAATATTTTTTGATTTACCAATTTTTAATAGGAGTTTTATTTTTCGAAATTAGATAGTCATCAACGGGTAGGATGTGGACCCATTTATTAGCGCCGTAATGCAGCATTCAAAATTTCGCGAATGGCATTTATAGATAGCATAATCATTAATACATTCTTTTTTGAGAATTGATTTTTGTTAAGTTTAGATCCGACATTTCCAGTAAGAATAAGTGTCCCTTAATTCATTTCGATGGCTGTTGCGGTAGGCCGATAATTCTCAAATTAGGTGTGTTTTAAATAAAGTGCCTGTCCCTTTATTCTTTATTATTTTTATATCTCTCATTATCTGATGTAACTGAGCAGGTGTTCCAGGATTTTTATGTTGCTCCGGGCATGTTTTTCACTGTTCACAAACCATTTTTCTATTTTCATCATTTTCATTTTTTTGACTTTTCAGTTTTCTACGACAAAATTACTTTATCAGTTGATAAGAAGTTCCTTTTAGGGAGCAGATAAAGAGATAGGATAGCGATTAATTTTGTTTTTATTTATCCGGCTATTCTAACTGGCATCGTCAATTTTGCATTTTTATGACAACCGACGTTATATCATCATCAATTTTCACTCCACCTATAAATTTATCCAAACCGTTAAAAACTGCATCAAGTATTTGTGTGGCGTTGGAAGAAGCATTCTGTCGAATTAAATTTAAAATTGGCTCTTTGCCTAACATTTCTCCCTTTTTGTTTCGTGCCTCCCAGATTCCGTCAGTACTGAGAAAAATGATTTGACCATTTGAAAAATCAGTTTTTTTATAATTTTCAAAGATCCATTCACCATCCACACCAAGTGCTATTCCCGATCCACCAAGCTCACTGAATGAGCCTGAACCAGGATCATAAAGCATGGCAGGGTCATGTCCTGCCCGCACCCATTCGAGTTGTCTCGTTACAGTGTCAAGAGCCAAAAAAAACATGGTCATAAATTGCCCGGAATCTTCAACATCTTTAACCAGCTGACGGTTCACATCAGAAATGATCTTGGCAGTGCTGCCCGGCAAAGATGCCCGCTGCCGCAAAGAAGAACGAACAGTGGCCATGAGTAAAGCCGAGGAAATACCATGTCCGGAAACATCCCCGATAGCCACACCAATTTTTTGTTCAGCAGCGTCATCAATAATTATAAAATCATAATAATCACCACCGGTTTCATCACAGTAGACGCTTTTTCCAGCTATATCGAATCCATTAACTTTCAGATTACTTTTTGGAAGAAGATTCTGTTGAACTTCCTTGGCCAAATTAAGAGACAGCTGCATTCTTTCCCGTTCAATCAGGCCTTTGGTCATTTCATTGATTGCATCACCTGTATACCCAATTTCATCATTGGAAAAAACCTGCACTCGTTTGTCAAAGCGACCGTTTCTTATTCTACCAAGCGTCTGAATAATGTCACGGAAAGGGATGCTCAGGTTGCGACTCACCAAGATAGTCAAAAAAATGCCGACCCCGATAAAAACCAATGCATTGATATTGATCGCCGATTGTAGCTTTGCAAGCGCGAGGGCAGGTTCGTATTGACTTCCCAGGATTCTGTATAGAATTAGAATTATGCTGATCAGGGGAATCAGGTTACATGCAAAGAGTAGGGCTACCAAGCGGGTTCGGATTCTAATTCGCAGCGTTTTCGGAATGGCAGAAAGACCGCCGTCTGGAAAGAAAAACGGCGCCAGCCGCTTTTGCAACAAGTGCTCGAGCAGAAAAAAAGCGACGGTGATGGTGATCAGGCCGATACTCAGGCCATTATACAAGCTGCGTTGAACCAGTTGTGTTCCAGAATCATAAGCCCAATGAATCGTAGACCAAACAATTGCCCACAGGACCCAGATACTGAAATCCAATGCGATTAAAACAAATGGCTCGTTTAGCAACCGCTGGCGAGCTTTTAATTTAAGATCCTCAGATATGGATGTGCGCCTGGACAGGGCATTCAGGTAATGACGGATAGGTTTTTCATAGAGCAATGTCATCACAATAACGAAAGAAAATGCAAATGGATCAAAAAGCGCATCAGTCCAATAGATGATAGGATTGTCAAATAACTCTTTGGGAAACGGCTCAGCTCTGTGTATCAAAACGATTGCCAAAAAAACACCGATGAAGTTGGCAATACCGTTAGCAACGAGCATTTGGTTTCTGAGATAGAAAAATTTTAATTTTTTCATGATTCGTTCTCCTCTAAACGGAGGATTTAAGACCAGGATGAAGGTAAAGAAAAGTCGTATAATTTAATTGGTATGAATAACAGCGATAAAAATTCGACTAAAAAATGGGGTTTTGAAAACTAATATATTTGCGTTAGCCGGCCAGAAAACCAAATATCACGAAAGTATCAATAAATTGAGAATGCAACAGGGAAGGCAAAAAGTGAGGTATCTGCCGACCACTATACAAACGTCGATACCATTCCATATATCCAATTTCAAGGTTATTAACAGAGAACCAACGAGATATAAGCTGCGAAGATCGAAACAGGAACGAGGGAGCTACGAACTATATAACGGATGTTTGGAAGGACCAGCGGGTTGGATTTATGGGAGTAGCGTCTATCCCAGCGTCTACTAAACTGGAAAAATGAAACGGGTTCAACCAGAACCCGTTCTAAGTTATTGAAATTATTGGTCGGGGCGGAGGGATTTGAACCCCCGGCTTCCTGCTCCCAAAGCAGGCGGAACTTGGTTCAAAAATAACTATAACTTATTAAAAATATTACACATTCGAAAGCCACCTGTTTTCAATCTCCTCAGATCATACTGTGCATGGTGTGCATGATATCAATTAGTTACGCATGCTGTCGGCTGGAAAGGCTAGACAAAGGCTAGACGCGATGCCCCAGCTTGTTACCAGTCCTGTGGTGACTTTTGCTGGCATTCGTTCTCTACACCCAGACAAGCTCAGAGGCTCGTTCGGTGGCCCTGGGGCCAGCTGGCAAGTCGATAAGAACTCCGGCTTGGTAGTTGAGCTCTCGCTTCATGGCCTCCAGTTTCGCCCTGTCACATTTACGGGATTCACGATTGGTTTCCTTTTTAAGTTCAATAGCGAGAAGATTGTAGTCATCGATTCCCCGCCGATGTACGACGATGTCTGGGATGATTCGTCTCCTGCCACCGCCGCGGCAGTACTCCGGCAGGTCGACTCTTTTTGGATCTAGGCCGTGCTTGTCGTATTCAACATCAACGTGGTACTCGGGGAACATTTGCGTCAGTCTTGCGGCAAGTTTGGCACCGATTGAGCGCTCCGCAGCGTCACGCTCCAAAAGCTCCCCGTCTTCCGCAAACAATGCCTCCAGTGCTTCTCTGAGACACCCGTCCAGTTGCTCTATATTCATCTTCGTTTTCCCTTATCTGAGTTTAACGTTAACTTATGATCCATTTGATATTAACCCAACTCTGGAAAACTACAGATATCATTATTGGATGTTGTCAAGTCAAGTAAATTATAATTTTGATTATTCTAAAAGCATATTAGTTCAACGTCAATAAAGTTAACATTTCCGTAAACAACCGCGATCTGGAAGGGTGCTTCTGTATAAGGATATGGAAACGTGTTGCAAACCATCATTTTGCACCCAATTTAGTGCGTAGATCCTTAATAAACCCGGTTTTTTGGCGGGTAATTTTGACATTTTCATCAACATACTTGCCGGATCCAATGAACCACAACAGCCGATCTACGACCGCCGGCAATTCATCATTGATCCGTGCCATTTTAACCATTGTTTTTAACACTTCATAATTATCCTGGCTTTGGGCTAACCCGGTTCCATATAGAATGTCGATGGTATGAGTATCTGGTTTTCCATAATCGCCATAACCCATCTCTTTTAACCAGTCACATCCAAGCGGAAATCCCATGCCAAATATTTCCTGATCCAACAAGATCGGAAGAGCGGCAATTGATATGTCGTTGAATGCAAAGCTGTTCACAAATACATCAAAGGATTTAAAAGATTTAAACCGGGATAAGAACTCCGCTCCGGATAGAACACCCCTACAAAAAATAGCCCAATAGCTGGTTGGCTTATTTATATCCATTGGGTCGGGTGGGGTATGATTTTCTTTAATGTTTGTAAAAAGGTGTTTCCAATCATCCTGATAATTAGAATGGGTTTGCCAAGGATCAAAGCCAAATAGAAAAGATTCTAAGGGATCTATTGCCCCGATGGTTGCCCGCATACCCACTTTATTGGTGAGCGAATTCACCAAATGCCAAAAGCCATCATGCATGCTGTCGACCTGATAGGAACGATAATGATCCAACTTCTGTTCAAGTGCGACTTTTCCAATTTTGGATTCAAGATAGTCGTAGGCAGCGGTGTACAGTATTTTGAATTTTTGATCCGGGGTCATGTTCTGTTCTCCATGAATAGGTGAGAAAATACCTATCTCAGAAAATACGAAGGGGAGACCGTTGGCCTCCCCAAAAATCAAAAATTATCATGATTTTTAATATCAAACAACAATTAGTCTGTCAATGATAAATAACTGATATTATAGAAATAAAATAGTTTCTATTAGGGTTCAAGACATGGAAACAGGTAAGAATATTAAAAGGAATTTTACCGGCAAGGATAAGCTATCGGAGAATGTCATTCGGAATATGAAAGATAAATTTATCGTTGATTCCCTTAGGGATATAATATAGAAAAGAATAAATACATCCATAAGATTTGAGATTAATAATGGCCAGTGCAGAACAATTAAAGGCGCTTATCAAATCCCACCTTGAAGGTGATGATTCACATTTTTACGCAATAGCCATGCAGGTTGCAGCCCACGAGGCAAAGCTCGGCCATGGCAAGCTTGCTCAAGAACTGCGCAATTTAATTGACGAGGCTAAAAAGAGACGTGCAAGGCCAACTACATCAGGCAAACCCATTCCACTTGCTAAACCACGAGGAGAACTGTCCACACTTCTTGCAGCTTCATATCCGAAACTACGTTTAAGCGATATGGTGCTTGAAAAAGCCATAGCAGAAAGGCTTACAAGAATCATCAAGGAACAGCGCCAGATTATCAAAATTCGCTCGCATGGATTAACACCCAGAAAAAAACTCTTATTTATTGGCCCGCCCGGTACAGGCAAAACAATGTCAGCAAGTGTATTGGCTGGGGAACTCGGATTACCTCTTCTCGTAGTGCGACTCGAAGGCCTTATAACCAAGTATATGGGAGAAACAGCTGCAAAGCTGAGATTAGTATTTGATGCAATATCACAGTCGCGTGGGGTTTATCTTTTTGATGAATTCGATTCTATTGGATCTCAGCGCGCCCAAGTCAATGATGTTGGTGAAATTCGCCGGATTTTAAACAGCTTTCTCCAAATGATTGAACAAGATGATTCTGACAGTATTATTCTGGCTGCAACAAACCATCCTGACATTTTGGATTATGCTCTGTTTCGTCGTTTTGATGATGTTATCGAATTTACATTACCTGACCAGGCGTTAATTATTAAGCTTCTGAAAAACAGGCTCTCAGTTTTCAAAACATCCCGAATTGCTTGGAAGAAACTTGCAGAAGAAGCTTCCGGTCTTTGTTATGCAGATATCAGCAAAGTATGTGAAGATGCTATAAAAGACGCTATAATTCACGGTCGTGTACATCTAATAACCAAAGATCTATCAAAGCTTTTTGCTGAACGTAAATCCTACCTAAAATAAATAAGGATTTTCTAAATCGAGTCACAATAACCAATGCCGGATAACGACCCAGACAAACTTTCCCATATCCTCATTGCAGATACTGCTCGCACCGAACCCTATACATCCCCATCATCGGGTGGAAAGACATTTCAACTTCCACAGAGACAGAGGCTAACACACGGACAAAAACTCCAACGCCGATTTGATCAACTTCGTGAAGAGGCGCAAGGAGTTATCGCTGAACAAAAAGCTTTTGGCATAGATGCAGGTAACGGCATTTATATTCAGTTTGAAAGTGAACCTGAATTCGAACTGAAATTTGAAAGTCTCGAAGCAATTCGAAGCGGAATCGAGCTCCTCGCGGTTCAGCAGATTGACAATAAGACATATGCTACGGTCTTTGTCCCCGAAGGCAAGCTGGACATCCTTGCAAAAAAGATTGTAGATTATCTGGAAAAGGACACAAAAAAAGGGCAACCAAGAAATAAAGACCTCGTTGAGAGTATTTCAGAGATTCAGCAAGCCGCCCTTGAAGCCCTATGGACGGATGAACGAGAAGTCTTACCAGCAGAGGATCAACAAGAGATATGGTGGGAAGTATGGTTGCGCGCTGGCGATGATTCTCAAGGTATGATTGATTTCTTTAAAGAACATATCAGTCACCTTGGTTGTACTGTCAGTCCCGAAGTGATTCGCTTCCCTGATCGCAATGTGGTGGCGGTCCATGGAACGAAGGCTCAAATGAGCCGGTCCATAACACTGCTTAACAGCATTGCGGAACTGCGAAAGGCGAAAGAGACTGCCGATTTTTTTACTGCAATGGATGCTCCGGAACAACGGGCATGGATAGAAGACTTGCAGGATCGGACAATTGATCCTCCTGAAGACTGCCCGGCGGTGTGCATACTGGACACGGGTGTCAATAATGAGCACCCGCTTTTGCTTTCATATTTATCCACGGAGGACATGCATAGTTATGATCCCAATTGGAATGTAACCGACCACCACGGGCATGGCACGGAGATGGCTGGGCTCGCCGTTTATGGCGATCTCACCGAGCCTCTTACGCAAACTGATCCGGTTGAATCGTCCCATGACCTTGAATCGGTTAAAATAAAGCCACCAACAGGTGAAAACCCTCCTCACCTTTATGGTCATATTACTGCCGAAGCTATTGCTAGAGCGGAAATACAAAATCCAGATAAAAAAAGAATAGTTTGTATGGCGGTCAGCGCCACGGACGACAGGGACCGAGGTCGTCCTTCATCATGGTCTGCTCGCATTGATAACCTTTGCAGCGGGGCCGATGATGAGAGGCAACGCCTTATAATAACCGCTGCTGGTAATACACCTCTGGAATACCGGCATCTTTATCCTGATAGCAATATGAGCGATTTTGGTATACACGATCCTGGTCAAGCTTGGAACGCTATTACTGTGGGAGCTTATACGGAAAAGGACGACTTTAATGCTGAGGAGTATCCGGGCTGGCAACTGTTAGCACCACTGGGCGATCTTAGCCCTTCTAGCAGCACTTCCATGACATGGCAAAGGCCATGGCCAATCAAACCTGATATTGTTTTGGAAGGCGGCAATATGGCAATTGACCCTACTATAGGTGGTGCAGATTATATCGACAGCTTAGGGCTTCTTTCCACATCTTATCAGCATATTGTTAAACCTCTGGTAATTACTGGTGATACAAGTGCTGCCACAGCGTTGGCATCACAGATGGCGGCAAAACTCCAAGCTCAGTATCCTGAATATTGGCCTGAAACAGTACGAGCTTTGATAATCCATTCCTCTGAGTGGACTGATGCGATGATTGAAAGGTTTAATCCGCGCACGAAGCGTGAATATGAAAATCTATTACGCTACTGTGGATTCGGTATTCCCAACTACGAACTAGCATTGTGGAGTGCACAAAATTCCGTTACCCTCGTCGCTCAGGACTTCTTGCAACCATTTGATAAACGTGGTTCACGATATGTAACCTGCGATTTGAATCTTCATGAGATTCCGTGGCCGTCCGAAGTGTTGCACGAATTAGGAGAAACCCCTGTCGAAATGCGAGTGACACTTTCCTATTTCATTGAGCCAAATCCAGCTCGACGCGGCTGGGGCCGTAAGTACAGCTATGCCAGTCATGGTTTGCGGTTTGATGTCAAGAGGCCTTTAGAGTCGTATGACGATTTTAGATCCAGAATAAACCGTTCTGCCAGGGATGAAGAATCAGGACGTACTCAAGAATCCCCTAGTGATTCAGAATGGCGTCTTGGCCCTCAGCTTAGGAAACTTGGCTCCATTCACTCGGATACTTGGAGTGGAACCGCTGCCGAACTTGCTGAGCGAGGATATATTGCTGTTTATCCCGTAATTGGTTGGTGGCGAGAAAATCCTAAACACGCAAGATGGAACAAACGGACGCGCTATTCTTTGATAGTTACAATCAGAACCCCCGAAACAGATGTAGAACTCTATACTGCCGTTCAGAATATCATTCAGCAACCTGTGGAGATAACAATCTCTTAATTCATGAAAAACGCGGCCGACCAGGAAAAACGTCCTGTATACCATCAACCCTGTTCAGCATAAAGATGCCATGATTTAGATCAGATAAAAAATGTCTGTAAATAATACAATCGTGTGTTAAAAAAGTTGTTTCTGGCATAACACGATCTGGCGATGGTGAATTTTTAACTTATACTACTTTCCTTCTGAAGTTTTCATATATATTTATGCGATCACGTATTATAAGAGAAGAGCTCAGTGCTTGTACAGATGAATTGCTCTACAAGCCTTTTGCAGCGAGTACAAAGGTATATGGAGTTGATGATGTCCTGGCATGACTATAGCGATTATCAACAAGAAGCCGCCATGGAGGAATTCCTTGAGGAGGAGTTGCGTCGGATTTCCGAAGAGCCAGTGTTCTACTATTTAGCTGTATTTGGCGATGCGATTGAAGATCGGGTTAAACGCTGCATAGAACAGGCACAAGCCTTGATTGCTAACGGGTACCCTGGTGCTGCCCTAGCTCGCGCTGCAACTGGGATTGAAATTACCATCCGCTTCTTTTTGGCACGACCTCTAGTCCAAGGCGCATTCCTTTCAGACGAATGGGCAGAGCTTCTATCCCGTAAGGTGCTCAGCAGCCGCACTGCAGAGGACAGGGAATTGCTCCCTGCCATCCTTCGCAACTGGAAAATGGATATCACCAAAGTCAAATTGACTGATGGATCTCAAGCCTGGGAGCAGATAAAAATGAGGGTTTTGCCGAGCCGTAACGATTATGTACACAAAGCAGATAACGCTTCAGTAGAAGATGCCCAGCTTGCGATTGAGTGTTTAACGACTTTGCTAACTCAGGTGGTTGACCCGCTTGCAACGAAGATTGGATTTACACGCGAACAGACGGGGTGCTGGTCAGTGGTCAATGCGAAGAATCCGCCAGATTTTCCAAATTTGAATCCTCCACAGACTTTTACACGGCAGGATCCGTTTGTGTAATAAAAAGGTCGGTGAGATTTATTTTTGTTGTGTTTAAGCCTGAAAACTGCGTTACCGAACCATGGAATGCACCAGATTGGTGGATTGCCATAGAAAAGCCTTGGATGGAGCTTGGATGTAGAATGGAAGCTCGGCGGATCAAAAATGGCAGACAACTATAAATTACTGACCCGACTTCTTGTTGGCGTCTTGAAGCACCAAGCTAAAAGGTATCTTGGCGAGGACGTGATTACTGCTTTAGTGGAGGCAGGAACTGAACATCTCGGCGAGCGACTGCTTGATATCCTGAAGGGAGAGGCCTCCACAAGCGAGCAGGCAAAAAAACTTTCCGTTGCAATTAAGTCGGCCGCAGAGGAACTGGAGCGTGCTTTAGGGGATGAAGCATACCTGCATATAGAAGATACACAGGTAGAAATAGTCGAGGCAGTGGTCGAAGCCTTGGCTAACCTTGAAAGTGGTGACCTTTTCGGTAGGCGGCTGCAGTCCGCGATTCAGGATCTCGTTGCGAGTAGCGTGGGTGAAATAGACGCTGATAACAGCCTTCGAATTTCAATGCAGCTCTACCAAGCTGTACTCATGGCCGTCTTGACAATTCCCGAGTTACAGCCTCGTGCCCAAGACCTTCTGCTTCAATCTCGGATCTGGCTGCTCGGCGAGCAGATACGCAAGATTGAGCTCATGAATCGGTTCCGTGATCAAGCTGCTATCCCTACCGCTACGGTCAAAGCTGTACCGAGCGTACCTTGTGAGAAAGCGACCAAAGAGTTACGAAGTGGTCAGTTCGGTGAGGGTGTTGCGGATAAAGAAGGAAGGATAGAAGCTGGGCACGTAGTGGCGAATGGAACAGTAGAACTTGTGAAGCTAATTGGTCAAGGCGGACAAGCTTCCGTGTGGCAAGGAAGACTGAACGCCACAGGCGATCACGTTGCGGTCAGATTCCTTAACGAAGATCTAATTGAGAAGCCTGAGATTGTGCATAGTTTTAAGCGTGAGGTAGACATTATACAGGCCCTTTCTGGCGATGCAATTCCAAACCTTGTTCAGTCGATAATGTTTGAGGAAGGTCGATACTTCTATATTGTTGATTACGTGGAGGAAACGATAAGCCTGACGCAAGTGATTCAGAGTAGTGACGTACCAGTTGCTAAGAAGATAAGACTTATTAGCGATTCGGCTGGAGTTTTACATACAATTCATCAGCAAGGTTTTATCCACGGGGATGTGAAACCAGAAAACATTACTATCGTAGGTCATGACAGGGGCGTGCGGTTGATTGATTTCGGTTCGGCACGAAGGATCGGGACGCGTGATGCGTATGAACCAATCACCTTTACCTACGCCTATGCTGCTCCTGAGTTGTTGGCGCTCCATCAAACGATGACTAAGGAGAGCCAGACATCGAGGTCTAAGGTGTACATAGCAGAAGTGGGGCCTTACCTGGATATCTACCCACTTGGAGTCATACTTTTCCAAGTCATTGATCCAGGTTTATCTCGAATTGCTCGAATGGAGGAGTACGGTTTTATTGATCAGCTATTAGTAAGCCGGGATCTAAAAGCCGTGATTAGAAAGGCAATGGCTCGTAAGCCAACCGACCGTTTCAAATCAGTGCTTGAGTTTAAATTGGCGCTTGAGGAGGCGGTCCGTTCTGGATCTACATGAGGCGCAGACCCCGAGGAAATCTGCCGAATCCATACCAATTCAACCCTGCGGCTTTTAAATCACATGTAGGCCGTATCAATGCAATCATGCAGGCTCTCGCCAATGATTTCCTTTTTAACACCATCACCCAGAACCAATATCTTTTCCTCCATTATCCACACCTCCCGCTATGATTGCTCCCTGATCCATTCCAATATGTCGTTTACGATACTGAAAGGTATCTCTTCCCAAGATTCGAAATAGTCGTTCCACTCCTTTAAAAACTCATCCTGGGAAATGCTTTTCTTTTTAATTTGGCTTTTGATGTAAGCCACCTGCCGGTCGGTTGCCATCCGAGTCCCATTGTGATTTGCGTTCGTGGATTCAGTGTTTGGTTTGCTGGCCGGTGGTTCACTGTCTTCATCGATAAGGTTTGGCAAATCTTCGATGTCCTGGGTAAATATATCCGAAGCGGCTGTTCCGATCAGAACTGCTGCCACCAGGGAGCGTTTCTCGGCCATTTTTTCAAGAGTGTTTTTGACATCATAAGGATTTAAGCTCCGGTACTTGGATTCAAAATTATTGCAGGACCCGCTAACGTTGCTAACCCACACTTCACCTGTCGGTATATGTGTCAGTGAGCATCTACTGTCATATTCGATATAACCCCTTGTCACCCCTTCGATCTGCTTTCTTTTATCGTAATCCCACTTTTGCCAATTAATAGTGCGATTGGGATCTTCTCTTGAGGTGGTCTCAAATTCGGGTTCAAGCCGGAAGGCCGCACACAGTTTTTCCGCACCGGGTTTCCACAGGGAAGGTTTTTTGCAGCCGGGTATGATTCCGTAATGCACTTGGTCCTTCATGGCCTTATCTTTTATTTCCAGGATCCTCCGCGACTGTTGAATGAGCTCCTCGGCGGTCAATTCATGCCGCACTGTTTTTAGATCATCTTTTTTTAATGGTATGGTCTTTGGCATTTTTGCCTCCTTTATTATGCTGCCCATCGGGGCAATTCTATTTGCTGTAATTTATCCTTATAGCCCGGCCATACATCTGTTTTTAGACACTGGGCATAAGCACTTAATATCGGTGCAATCTGTTTTTGAGCCGTATTCAACATATCCTTTGTGGCCTCATAAACCGCTACGGCATAGGGTGGTTCTTTTTCAACAGCGATAAATATGAATGTTTTGTGCCGCTTTCCGGTAACCGCTGTTAATCCATCTAAATAAAAAAGTGCCTGCCAATGATATTTAAAGTTAGCAATTGCTCTTGAAAATCCATCATATCCAGCGTCTATACAGGTTTTTAAATCCACCACCTCCCTTTCATTGGTGTACCAATCAGGTCGGGCCTTGCATAAAAAGCCATGTGTCGGATCTTTAAAAAAGATCGATTGTTCAGAAACGCCCTCAAGCAGCAGATCATAGGCGGTCCTGTTATTGTATACGGATTCTTTCATACCCGCTATCGTAGACGCTTCATCCTGATTTATTATTATTTTTCCCTCTGCTCTTTTTTCAAATGATGCCCACTCTTCCTTTCCCGCCTTTGTGCGTTTATCCACCTGTGGTGCCATAATTATGGACTGATCATATCTATCAGGCTCCAATACCGCTATGTGTATCGCGGTGCCAAGCACCATAGCCCTTGTCGGTTCATCTTCCTCTGAGTGGTACCATTCATGAAAATGGGCAGGGCTTTTTGACAATTGCACCAAACCACTTTTATTCAATGCTGCCTGTTGATGGTATTCTTCATTGCTCAAGTCAAATATTCCAGGTTCCGTTATCTTTTTCATTTCGCTATCCTCCACTATTGGTAGAAACACCCCACCGGTTGTTAGTGTAACTGGCGAATTGTCTACTCGGTCATTGTTTAAGGTTAGAGATTAGGATTGCGGTATATTAGCGAGAATCGGGGTTATATGATCGATGAATTCACTGCGCAGATGATTGCTTTTATGATCGGATTGTTTGCCGGCGGCTATTATCCAAAACAATTTATTCACTGTTATAGGCTTTTCATCATTGGCCCTCGCAATTGTGATTAAAGTCTTTAAGAGCTCATAGTTCTCCATGGATTCGATGATTTCAATATCATAAAGAAGGGCTTTCACCTTGGGGTCCGGCGAAATGTAATCGCAAAAGCCAGCCTGGGTAAGAAAGTCACAGGCCGATGGAAATGTGAATCCCTGTATTTCTTTTTGCAGCAGCAAGGGCAGTACCGCCGTCGTCATCTCATTATATTTGAATCCTTCGACAAAGGCCTTAAATGTCTCCACGGTTTTAAGCTGAGATACAAAGCAGGCACCGGACAAAGCGGTTTTTGAAAACACCTCCCAATAGGTCCAATAAGAGTCTTTATTGGCAGACTCGGTTACCTTTGGCACTTTATCCCGAATGTTACCTGACAACGACTCCCATCTTTTTCCGTATTGTGAATACAGCTTTATGGGGTCAAATCCCTGCATGAGATCCCTCAGGTTTTCAACAGGCCCAATTACCTCCTTCATCCGTTTGGTGCAGATAACAGCGTTAAGAAGTGCAAGGAAGATATCTTTCAACGTATTAACATCAGTTGGATCACCTGCGGCATTGTCTTTTAATTGATCGGCGACAAATTCTGTCCCTGCCTTATTGGTCAAGTAATTCAATGCCTCATTATAAACGGTTTGATAAACATTGATCATGCTACCCCCTTTTCACTAAGTAGACATATCGTTTCAGTGGCGATGAGTTCCCAGTTCTTGTAATCGTTTTCCTGTACTTTGATATAAATTAAATGCTCCAATTCGCATTTAAGGGATTCAATGTTTTCATTAGTCAAGTGGCTCTGTCCGTCACTCAACAATATGGCTGCCCTAATCTGATGCTCAACCATATGTTGCGCTACACTATTAAAACACGTGCCGCCGTTGGTAAGCAGAAATTGGTCATCATGTTCAACTTGAACCACCTGGGTAGAGAACTGGAATATGCGGTTCATGACATGTTTTAGCGAGTCATAGATGTAAGGGATGTATCCGTAAAATCGCTCCATAGAACCGCTGACATCTATATACACATCAATGTTTGGCCTCTCGACACCCATCCTTTTCTGCCACATGACGGGAACGGCCCCGGCTGACAGGGTGAAGGCATCACGTCTGCTAATCGATAAAGGTACCGATAAGCTGTATCCATCGCAGACCTTTTCGATTGACCGATCGCTTAATATCCCATTGATCAGGCCATCAACATGCTCAAGCGCATCCCCTTCAAAAATCGACACCCGTTGTCGAATCTTAGGATCATCACAGGTTTGCTGGATAAGCCATGTAATTTGATCATGAGGCTTCAAACGGGGTAGAGGCACTTTTAACAGGCCATTACGGCCGTGTGAGGAGCGGCCTTTGGGGCCGCTGAGCGGCCTTTCGAAGTTCTCTTGCCGCACCAGCGGAACTATGCTTCCCATGATTTCATCAATGCTGGCTGCCGTACCACTCTGATCATTAGGATCAGCGGCCCCATCAGCTTTTGAGCGGCCCCGCTGCGCCTTTTTCGGGTTATCTTGATCGCTACAGGGCCGCTCACCTTCTGCCTTTTGTTCGTCCGGGGCCACTTGATCCTCACCTGTCTTATTCTCTGACACTTCCAGTGCATCTTTTTCAGTACGGTGGTCAGGGTCCTCCGATGAAGCTTGCTTCTCTTCTTCTACCGCTTGATCTCCATGTTCAGGACTATCCACCTGATTATTTTGAGCCTCACTTTCTGCACTCCCCTGTGATTCCATATCGTTAGATTCAGCGCCATTGGAGGAGAGGGTACCTTTTCCTAAATGCTTGCTGGCTTTCGGTCTGGATTGCATGCTCTGATACCACCGCAGGATTAGGTCCATCCATTTGCCGTAACCGGAGCCAGGAGCCCTGGATACAATATGCTCCCCGATAACTTTCAGCAGTTCATGATTCTGCCGGTACAAATTTGCGTGAACCTGCTGAAGCATATTCAAACCGTCTTCTTTGACATTGAAATAATCCCAATCAATTGTTCTGTGTCGCCCTGTCAACAACAGCTCCTGGGGCTTTTGATAAAACCGCTCCGGCAGCGTTGACGGGATATACCTTCGGGCAATAGCGTTGATATAGGCGTCTTCACCGAAGTTCAGCAGCTCTGCCGGGTAGTCTTCTGAAATAGCACTCGGATACAAATTCCTCAAAATTAGATGGTCACGTTCGTGGACCAGGATAAACAATAGATCCTCGGGACCCAGTATATGTTGCAGGAAGAACTCAGTTCCGATGCGCAGATCTCCCTCCATGAAATTAATAACGGCAGTGGAGATCCTACGGTTAAAAGCGATGTGCCTTATAAATTTCAGTATCTTTGGTATCTGTTCAGAACCATTACAGCAGGAAGCCCAGTAACTAAAGATTTCATCACTGGCGATGGTGTTGACCAGAAGTGAAGCCGCCTGCTCCAAATTGTCATCGCGCAACGACTGTTTAATCTTCTGTATTCTCTTCGCCAGCAGATTCATGCTCACCCCCTTGAGTAAAATCCCGCGCCTCAATCACTTTCTTGATGATTGATTTGACTACCTTGAACTTCTCCAGAGTCTTTATGTTGGGATTTATGATCACCGCTTCCAAAGCAAAATCAGAAATGTGTTTTTTAACTGACCAAAGACCTTCACGAGTGTAATCTTCCCAGCCGACATCCTTTTGAACACTTCCCAGCACTTTCACACGCTCTAATTTACTGTTGACCATCACCAATGCCCTTTTCTTGTTGTGAGATAGGATGATGGTGCACGTATCTTCTCCAGTGCATTGTCTGGTCTCGCTCACCGAAAAATTAATGTTCTCATCATCCCACACGAGTGGAACACCTTTGCCGTCGAGAGAGTAGACATTCGGATACTTTGTAGAGGTATCGAACCACCAGGGCCGATCAGGTCCTATTTTCTTCCATCCATTGGTCAAAGCCTCACTCTGATAAATCCTTTCTGCTTTGTTCATCATAATCTCCTTTCTTCAAATGGTTGCTGTGATTTGATTAACCCTGTCCAACAAATTGGTGACAGGGACCTTTTCTTTGATTAACGTTTTTAAGGTAATGTTGGTTGCTAGATGACGCGCTAATTTTTCAGCCAATTCCTTTTCAAGCACCTCCTTTCCTGCCATGGTTTTAACCTTGGCAATTGCTTTCTTGAGAGTTGGTATTTTTTCTTCTGAATCTGACAATTGTTTCATGGCTGAGACCCAGGCTAGGGTGTCTGTGATCTCAACATCACAAAGCTCACCAATGTCTTTTGCCATGGTGATCGGATCCCCAAGAGTGAAGCCGCTTACAATGCTGCGGATGGTTCCCAGTATCATTCCAGGATTAGCTTTGGTGCGAATAACACTGTTGACTTCCGGTATGACAGACGCCACATAAGAGGTAACGGCATCAGGAGCTGAAAACATGTCCAATCCTGAGGCATAGCGCAGCGCCAATCCAGCCTTGATCAGCTTTTTCATCATTTTCAATTGCCGGGCATTGAAGATGATTTCTTTATCCGACACCTCCTGCATGATCTTTTTGCACATCTGACAAACCCTGTTTTCATCTTCGGCTGTGATTTCAGCATTGCGAGCCTTTTTCATCATAGTCTTAAGGTCATACTTCCTTGATTTGTGGCCGTTGCCAGACAGGATGCTGTTTATGTTGCGCTCTTTCATCGCTGTGATATTTGGAACCTGCACACAAACGAATCGGGAGGCCAAAGCAATATCCATGTATCCGCTTTGATATCGCTCCGGCGGGTTCACTGCGGAAAACACCATTTTTAGCTTGGTCGGCAGACCCATTAGTGTGCGAGTTCTAATCAGCTCGTGCAGTTTCGATTGAATGAAAGGATTGGCCCGATTGATTTCATCGAACAACACGGCATCGGCATTCCATATGGAAAGTGGGGTTGGGACAAATTCGAGAGTACCTTTGGCCAAATCCTTTGGGTTCACAAAACCAATCAGATCGTCAAAATTCAGTGTCGGTACCTCGTAGTTGCGGAATTCGATGTTGGGTTTCAAGAGAGCTTTGGCGATAGCTTTCGACCCCTCGGTTTTGTTGCTGCCGATATCCCCGATGAAAAGCATAGACAGATCTGACAGAGCAGCTGCCAGAATTAACGGCTCAATATCATCCCAGCCGTAAATGCGGAATTGATCGAACATTTTTTCAACACCTCCCGACTCTGAAAACTTGGTCCCATAGAAAGCAAAAAAGGAGACCGAATTGGTCTCCTCAACTGAAGGCAGATTATACCTGTAACCTACTATTATTATTCTATATTATTGCTATATTATATCATAACAAACATCAAATGTCAATAGGATAACATATTGATATTATTATATATAATGTCATTACGTCAATTCATTAATCGTTAAATATGGTATTTATCTTAATAAAATCAGATATATATTGTCGCATTCTCAACTTGGGTTCCTGCTCATAATCCCATGTAATTCTTCAACAACCACACTAACTACGAAATGTCTCCGAGTAATTGCATATTCCAAGTGTCCAATACCAAACATCCCATATTGAAATCGCCACCCTTAGCGCGATTTCATTAAATCCCAGAAAAGAAATATACAGACCCAGAGTCATTGGGTATCTCTCTTTTCCGCTTTTTCGCGCAACATAACCAGATCGTCATCCAAGCCGTGCCGCAGAAGGTCCAGACGAGGCGATAAAGATGCCAAGTGCTCTGCAGTGATGTGCGCCAGGTGAAAAGGAAAAATACTTGGGCCATCGAGCAAGTCTTTAATGGCAGCTGAACCGTTTGCGCGGGCGTGCAAAGATGCTTCCACCAACCAGGCAATGAGCCTGGGGTTTTGAATCGAATAGCGATTGCCTTGAGCGTACACGCCCTTTTCATCCGTCTCATTCAGAACATTCCAGTCGATGAATGACCTTAAGACACGTCGGGCTGCCCGAGAGGCAGTTTCGCGCTCTCCGTATTGTTCTTTAACCCTACGCTGAACATGAGCTGCCGCAGCCGTTCCCTGAAGCCGCAGCAGACGACCAGTGTGCGCGGCGACCGCACCCCAAAACGGATAAGCGGCTAATGCCATGCCCCAGTGAACGGCAATGCGTTCTTTTCGAGGCAGTCTCTGATGTATCCGCAAGCCTTCGTCGCGGAGCGCCTCCAATCTGCGGGGTACAGTGAGCCATGTCTTCATTAGGATAGTGATGACCTTCTCCCGATTGCCCCGGATGGCTTGACCGCCGATGGAGACCTTATTCTTCAGCAGTTCCTGGAGAGAATCGTTGACTGCGGTTTTATCGTTTCCAGCCAATACCAGGTTAGCTGTCTGTTCAAGCCATTCAAGGCGGACGCGTTGACTGAACCCGATTTGGCTTGCCCGTCCCTTCATGCGCCCCCCTTTTCAATCTGAACAAGAGGGACGACGACCTCTTCCAGGGAAATACCGCCGTGTGCGACAAGGCGTTCTGTTTCACGAACAAATGCCGAACGGCTTGGTGCAAGCAAAGGCAGATAGTTTTCCGGCAGACCGACCGTGGGCCATTCCAGAGCATCTGGAAAGCGATCCTTGATTTGATCACGAAGGATGGAATCGGAATAAATCCGTACGCGCTCACCGCGCAGATCTGCAACCGCTCCTTCAGCAGGACGGCCGCATCCGACAGCCTCCACATTTCCGTGGTCCGATGTCAGGTAGATACGATACCCATTGTTTAAAAGCAGTTCTATGATATTCGTCATGAATGGCTGTAAAGCCCATTGTCGAATCTGATTATGCATCCCCATGGCACCGAGCTCCATGCCGTGCATGATCTTATCCACTTTGTCTATGATCAGACCGGCAACTCGTATCCTTGGATCTGTAATCAGCTCTTCCACGTTGTTAAGGGAGCCGTTGCCTAATCCCTTAGCGTATATGGCTTCATGTTGTGTCAGGCCCTGGTCTGTCCAGAATTGTGTCCATAGGGCGGATTCCTTATTTGTGGTATGGATGCTGTTAGGATAATAAATAGGCGGTCTGCCGGCAAAGGCAGCTTGGCGTGACACTGATGTAATTGTCGGTATCCATGCGAAGACCGCGTTTTCGCGGAACCGGTATCTTTGCTGCTGTTTAGTAAGCGCCTTGCGTATGACGATCCACTGATCGAACGAAAGCCCATCCACCAAAAGAAATGCTACCCTGTTTCCTCTGGCATTACCAATGTATCGGGCGAGGAGTCGGGGAATGTGGTGAAGCATGACTGGTGGTACCGGCGGCAGATTGAACAGACCTGCGTATCGCTTTTTCAGCCAGGTCACAAGTTCGGCGTCAATTTTGGTTTGTAGGGATTTGATCCTCTGATGGACCCGTTCGGGCAACCCTGCATCTGGTTCCATAACAAGCGCCATAAGCTCGGCCCAGGTTTTGGCAAAGTGAAACCAGTCATCATACCGTGTATCCTCTCTCGGGATGGTGGACGCTATATTGTCAAGCAAGCCATTCACGCGACGCGTTCGGTCTGCCTGCTCGTCGGTACGGATGCCAATGGCGAGCCAGGTTTTGGATAGAGAACCGGCTCGCTCATGGGAAACGGCTTGAAGCAGCCCTTCAAGGAATAGATTGTCGATGTATACACGGATATCATCGTGGTCAAAAGGTAAGTCCGAAGGGCCCGAAAATTCAAGCCCATAGGCTTCCTTGTTTTCGCTGATCTCTAAACCATCTTTTTTTGACGACCGGTCGAGAAAAATGGGCCAGCGTTCCTGAAGGAAGGCGAAAAACGCTTCTCGGTCAGGGATAATGGAATCGAGCGGCCAGCCTTCAAAGCCGTCGTTCTGGCGAAGGACCTGGATGAAACGTTCATCCAGAATCGTCGGGATGCGCTGTTCACGGTAATGGCGACGTAGTAGCACGCGAAGCAGATCAGACGGCTTTCTGATCAGTTCAGGCGCGATCTCGAATACATGCCGCATAACGAACTCTTTGGTAGCGTTGTCCCCCAAGACATCGGGTGCGTGTCGTTTTTGGGCGTCAAAAAGCGGCTCAAGATGCCCGCGGTCCAAGCCGGCTATTACCGGATAGCTCAAGTTTGGGAATATCTCTCCAAGGTTGAAAGATAAGCGGCGACCAGCTTGGAGCAGATCGTACGGCAAGGAACCAAGATCGCTGGCCTTTGAGCGAAGTGCGACGACCAGATCCGTCTGCTCTCCCTTGTCCCAGCGGGAACGGAACTTGGTTTCATAAGCATAGCGGAAGGCAACGTGATCTTCGAATGGGACCAGTTCAAATCCCCGCTCGCGTATTCCTTCAAGAATCCCTTCCTCCAGGATAAGTCCGTCGGGATCGGCAACCAGGGTCAAACGCGCCACCTTTGGAGTGAACTCCTTGAGAATCTGGTCGCGCCAGCTACTCATGGGCACCTCCTTCCACGCGGATGACAATAAGAGGCACCATTTCCGGATACACTTGGGCTTTCCGCTTAAGCTCCTCGTTCCACGCTTGCTCTTCCTGCCGCAGGAGGTTCAACCGATGGTCGCGAACCTGGGGAAGGCCGACTCGTTCGATAACACTACGCCTGGCAGCGAAGGCATATTCCCCTTTTTCCCTTTCTCGGGTCAGACGCGAACGGTGTTCTTGAACAAGCTCATCATAGGTGGCTCGTCCTTGCTCTTCTGCAATTCCTGCCAGCCCATCGAAGGCTTCCTTGGATTTGTCCATGTCAAGATGCGTCCGAACATTAGGCGTCACATCCAAAAGCTTGTCCCAGAGATGCCTGGCGGTTGGTGCAAACACCTTCCCGCCATCAGCTATGAACAGAGGCATGATCCGGTGGCGATTCCATTCCATCGTTGTAATGCCGATCCGCCAGAGAGACCATAAGCCCGTAACTTCATCGGTGATCCCTGGGATTGTGACAACGGAGATCGGCTGCCCTGGAACAAATCGAGGCAATCTCATGGCCAGCCTCCGAACCCTGGAATCCTCCAATGTCAAATGGTGGGCTGTGGGGGATTGGTCGGCCTCCTTGCCGCTGAAGACAACATTGGCAATTGTTTCGCCGTCCGGCCACGTCAAATTCCAGGTTCGTCGTTTCCGCTCAGCCTTGCCGCCGTGAGCGTTCAGATAACTCACCGTCATCCGTTCAACCCAGTGTGGTAAGGGGTGGGTCATAAGTCGTTGGGCTTCAGATGGTTCCAGGTCCTCTGTGGCTCCCAGGACAGATGAACTCGCCTTTGTATCCCGGGCCTGCTCCTGCAAACGAGCGATGACCTCGTCTACAGATGTGTCGATCGCATCAGGGTTGAGTATGGCCTCCACATGTAAGTCATCAAAGATCTGTCCAGCCTGTGCCGAGTCGAGTACGTCCCCGGTCTTGTCGATGCCGAACTCCTCGAAGATAACCGCAAGCTTCTCCTCCAGCACTTCCCGTACACGGTGCTCGACCGAATCCTCAAAAACGAAATTGACGGCACGCACCACATGGTTTTGGCCGATACGGTCCACACGGCCGATGCGTTGTTCGATTCGCATCGGGTTCCAGGGAATGTCATAGTTGATCACCACGTGGCAAAACTGAAGATTCAGACCCTCGCCGCCTGCATCGGTGGAAATGAGAATGCGCGCCTCCTCGGCAAAGCTATCCTGGGCCTTTTTGCGCTCATCCATGTCCATTGAGCCATTGAGGCATGCCACTGGAAAGCCACGCTCCGCCAGGAACTGCTGCAGCATCTGCTGAGTCGGTACAAACTCGGTGAATACCAGAACTTTCAGTTCAGGGTCGTTTTCATCGGCCTGCAAACGATAGAGCCAATCGAGCAGGGCCTCTGCCTTGGCATCTGCCCCCGCCTGTTCGCAGCGGGTGGCGGCATCGAGAAGCAGCTTTACCTCGGCACGTTCGTTTTTGAGCGCTTTTAGTCGAGTGGTCAGAAGCGTTTCGACTTGATCCTGACCGTCAAGGTCAGCCCATTCCTCGTTTGAGAATGTTGGAAATAGACTCAACTGCTCCTGCGGTGTTTCGAGCGCCTCCAGCCTGCGTTCCAGCGTCGTACGGATGGCGCTCGTGCCGGAAACCACAAGGCGCTGCATTAAGATCATGAGGAATCCGATGTAGCTGCGCTTCTCGCGCTTGGCCTGGTTGTAACCTTCCCGCACATACTCTGTGACCGCATCATAGAGCTGCCGCTGATCCTGATGCCGATCCTCCCAGGAAACCGCAGCAAGCTCTGTCTTACGAGGTTTGAATAGTGGCTTGCCTTCAGCGGTGATAGCACGCCGCTTTTCGGTCCGGATCACATAGGGTTGGACCCGGTCCCGTGTGATGCTACCCGCATCTGGAAACGCCTGAGTATCGATCAAAGAAACCAACCTATGGAAAGCATCGGTCTTACCCTGGTGTGGAGTTGCCGACAGCAGCAGGAGATACGGTGCGGCCTCTGAGAGCCCCTGGCCCAGTTTGAACCGGGCAACTTGGTCAGTACTGCCACCGAGCCGGTGGGCTTCGTCTACAACGATCAGATCCCAGCCAGCGGAGATAAGATCTTCAAACCGCTCCTGGTTGTATTCGGCCATCTGTTTGTCCGACCATCCACGACGACTCTCAAGCGGTTTAACAGAATCCATAGGGCAGACCACTTGCAGATGGCTCTGCCAGATGTTGTCCTCTCTGGCGATGCGGCGATAGGCCGAAAAATCGCTGGGGATGAGCAGCCGAAAGTCCTCGTTAAAGTGAGTACGCATCTCGGCGACCCATTGGGTCAATAGACCCTTTGGAGCGACAACCAACGTTCGTTTAACCAGTCCCCTCAGCTTGAGCTCACGTAGAATGAGTCCGGCCTCGATGGTTTTCCCCAGGCCTACTTCATCGGAAAGCAGGTAACGCACACGGTCATCTGCAATAGCGCGGGATAAAGCCCGGATTTGGTGTGGAAGTGGAATGACAGACGATTCAATGGGTGCGAGAAGCATGTCCTGGGTCAGGGCATCGGCCACCCGCGCGGCAGAGGCGACATAGGCAATACTCTCAGCGGTGCCAATTCCGAAATCTCCCAATGGAGCAAGTCTGGACACAGACACGCGGACCACCGAATTACGGTCGGGAAGCCATACCCGGCAGGTCGTTTCACCCCAGAGCGTCTCGGCTTTGATGACCTTACCGAGCTGCCCGTGGTCGATTGAAAATATCCACTCTCCAACTCTCATGAAAATACTTATTTTTTCTTCTTCCGTTTGCGTTTTTTCGCCTGCTTCGCCCGCTTCCGCACATGCTTGGGATCTTGCAGGTTCCGTAGTCTTGCGGCCTCTTGTTCCTGTCTCCTCCTTTCTCGGGTTTTCCATGCCTTGTCTCTTTCGGATTCAAGTTGTTTAACCTTTGCCTCCGCTTCTATTGCTCGTTTTCGTGACAGCTCCTCCCTCTGTTCAGACGCCTCTGCCAATCGCCATCCCATTTGTGCAACGAAGAATGGCTTTTCCAGATCTGGGGTCTTGTCAAATGACTCGTCAAGATTTCTGGTATAGGCTTCTTCAAGTTCGGAGACATACTTGGATTTTTCTTTCTCGTATGATGCCTTGGCCGAATCAATGCTTGGACCGAAAAAGCGAACATAGCGATCTTTGTCGATGAATGAGATTCCGGCATAATAATATTCATTAAGCATGCATTGCTGGAGCAAGTCTGGGTTTGTTTGCTTGCCAGGTAAGGCGGAAAGGTACCGGTATACAGCTTCCGGTGTCCATGTAGAGACAGCTTCCTCTTGAAATACTATATCTAAGACCCTACTTTGAGAAACAAAATAAAATCTTTCTAAAACGGTATCCACGCCAGGGATCGAGTATTTTCCGGATCTGAGGTTGTTTATTAGAACCCATATTTCGGCTTCTGACTCGACTTGAAGCGAAGAGCGATAGGTCCCGCTGTATTCACGTCCTTCCTGGATTCTGCTTTTGGCTTCCTCAATTTCACCCCAGTCATCCTGAACAAATCCAGTCATATCTGAGATGCTCTGAATAGAGATGCCAGAGCTGATGAACCGGTCTTCAAAAGCGGCCCTGTCGAACCCCCGAGGAAAAATCAGTTCAAGGTATTCTTTGAACGAACCAACACGTCCATCCGCACTAAGTCTTATATAGCCGTCGATAAACAAATTTTGTTTATAGCTGCCCTTCACTACAGCAGCACGAAGGAATTCTGGCGTTTCCGCGCCAGTCGTATTTATGAAGCGAACAGCCCATTCGAAATGCTCCCAGGCTTCCTGCATCAAATTAGGAGTCGTACATAGTATAGCACCTGCGTCTGTGAGCATCTGGAATAGCTCAACTGCATAGTCGTGGTTGTGACAGCCGGTGGCTGTCAGTGGCAAAAGTACGCTTGAATCATTAAGCCAAAACGTTCTATTAAATATATCCTGTCTTACCTGACAACATTTTGGGTCGAGTCCAAGAAGATGATATAGGAAATACCCTTGTGAGACTGAGGCAAGATACTGCCTCTGTGGAGGACTTGGTTCCACAAGGAACTGATGCACCGCTTCTACAAAGGCGGCCCGGAGCCCCATGTCCTCAATCTCAGCAGCTTTGTCAGAGACAAGCCCGAATACATCCGATAGCTCGCTCGGACTCGCTGACTGGCCAGAAAAAACCTGATTCGCTATTGCCGATCCACGATTTGCGAAACTGGCTACCATAACCTCCTCAGCCAACCGTTGACATTTTTCCAGCTGTATGTCTGTCAAGACGCCGTAATTATTCTTCAGGTTGAGACAGAATTGGCCATATGCTTGGTCCTTTTCTGTTTCCCGAATCGCTTGGTACTCTTGAACCTTCGCACGGCCACTTTCGGTAATTGAAAACTTTCCGGCCACCTCAGTCACTAAACCTTGATTGACAAGATCTATAATGGCCTCGCTGGTTGCTTCTACAGAATTGGTCTCCCCTTTCGTGAAAGCCTTCAAGGTAGGAATGGATGCAAGATTGTCTTTAGTTATTTCATTGTCATCGGTCGAGAGAAGGCCAGCAAGAATGATTGGCGACATATAAGCTGTCGCCTGTACGCCCTGAAGTCGCCTGTAAAGGAATAAGGCAGTGGCGGCTTCAACCTCTTCCTTCGGCCTTGCCGCAGTTTCGATTCTCTCTCTAACACGATACCGTGGCACTATGAATCGATTTACAGTCTTGAGCATGCGTTGCAGTTCTGAATGTGTACCATCACTATTCGAATATTGCACAAGAACTATGTTGTATTTCTCAAGATACTCTTGCTCGTCAGCCTTTGTGAAATCCGCGGCAGCCATGTAAATGGGATGTTGAGGGCTCGCTGTCTTCCTCGCGAGCTGCAAAACGCTATCTATGTCTGGGTCAGATAGGCTATGTCCGATTATGAAAAAATCGAACATTTCGAATACCTGGCGGAGCTTATCTCGAAAATACTGCCCTGAATCATTTATATAAAGACGTCGGTAATCGGCTGAAGTAAGAACAATCTCATTTGGATGATTCAGGTCGGAGTGTAGCTTTTGAATAAGATGACTGACACCATCCCGAAAGGAATAGAAATCTTCTTGGCGGTTTCTAATAATAGTAAAATGCTCCCCCAATTCAGCAAGATAAGATGCAATTTCGTCATCGTAATTTGTGGTAAGGTAGCAGGCAAATGGCCAATTGGCGATTAACTCATAGATAACACCTTGCACTTTAACAGAAGGTTTTATCAATTTATGAATTAAATCAATTAGTTGGCTGCGCTCACCAAGGTCACGCTCTGCCTGCCGAAAAAGTTCAGGATATTTTTTCCGCTCAAGAAGTTTTTTGTATGATTCGTTGTCAGAAACACAACCTATCTTCATGAGTTCTGAGCAAGTTCGCTCCGCAAGACTGTGCCAGGAGGGGTAACCAACTTCACATGATGGGCCCGATCCGACGAGAACAAAACAGCGTCCGTTGTTTATGGCTCTTATAAGTCGTTTATCAAACATTTCATTCCTCCCCCGTTCTTGTGAGCGCCTGGTCGTACCACATGAGGAGCTTTGGATCCTCCTGGAGAATCTTTTCCGGAATCTTGAGTGCAACGGCGATGATGGTGGCGTAATCGCGCTCCTGCCAAGCCTTCTTGAACCCGGCGCGAACCGCCTCCAAGCGGAACACCTTTAGGCGTTTCTGTTTGGATTCGCGGTATTCCTCGAACTCGCGCATAAGTGCTCGCTCGCGCAGCTTCTCCAGGTCGCCGGCCTTATTTGGATCGGGCACGTACCAGCGGTCCTTGCCTTTGGCCTTGAGCGCCAAATCGTCCTTGGCCAGATTGCGCAGCTCCTTGAAATTCGAGGATAGGTAGCTGTGAATCTGACTGGACACCTCACCCTTGCCATCGTAGCGCAGGAAGTTCTGCTCAAGCAGTTCATCAAGCTCGAGCATCTTTTCGTTCTTTTGCCAACCACCAATCTCCTGCATGAATTGCGGCTTCAGGTCACCTGCCGTTTGTGGCTTCTTCGTGAGTTGTTGTTTAAGCCACTGGATGGCCGATGCCTCGTCGGTGACGAAAAGTTGGAGTTGCAGGATTTCCTTGACCGTCATCCGTTTCTTGTCATACTCGGGTGCCTGGTCAGGTAAGAAATACATACCGTCGCGCGGGGGAAAGCGTTGTTCCAGTCCCGCGTAAAACTCAGCGGCGGACAAGGGTACCGTGACACCACGCTGGACATGAAATGCCACCATACGGTCAAAAAGCAAAAAGTTCTGACGTTCGGTAATGACCTCTGCTTGATTGTTCTTCACGACAAATAGAGGGAGCTGTTTCAGGTGAGTCCTAACGAAATCCCAAACTCCATCTTCAACCCCTGCTGATAACTTGAACCGATCTTCAAGTCCGCCATTGGGCTCGTATGCAGAGATCACCAGATCTTGATCAACTGCCCCTGCCCTATTGACGGCATTGAATGAGCGCTGTTGTTTGTCAAGAACACGAACATCTGCAACAACCAAACCGGATGCTTCGATAGATTGCTGGATAGCACTCCAGACTGCATTCTGGCTATTGTGGAACTCAATGGTTATCCATCGCCCCGGCTTAAGCACACGTGCATATTCCTTGAATGCCGAGGCCATCATGTGGGAGTAGAATGGAAGATCCTTTTTGTGAACGTAATTAAGAACGCAACCCTCTGTGCCAATGAAGGTGAGACACTTACCCCTTGAAAAATTAGTGTAGGGCGGGTAGGAGTATCACCTATGGAAATAACAAAAAAAGAACCAAG
>CACVKW010000719.1 GCA_902749685.1 Olavius sp. associated proteobacterium Delta 1
AAGGTCATTGCTGTCCAAAATAAATTGAAAATCAAATACTGCCTTTAATAATAACAGGCAGTTATAAACGCGAAATTGGTGATTTCGAAATCAGGTTATG
>CACVKW010000720.1 GCA_902749685.1 Olavius sp. associated proteobacterium Delta 1
AACATTGCTGTCCAAAATAATTTGAAAATCAAATACTGCCTTTAATAAAAACAGGCAGTTATAAACGGGAAATTAGTGATTTAGAAATCAGGTTGTACCT
>CACVKW010000721.1 GCA_902749685.1 Olavius sp. associated proteobacterium Delta 1
CGTTGAGCCTGTCGAAAAATTAAAGTTTTACTTTTTTTTTGATGACTAGTTTGACTATCTGTGGTATAGAGATGTCAGTAATCACAAAGATTTCCCATTGGAGAAACACAGATGGCCAATCACCAACTCTATGACTATAAGCAATCCGTTATCGGGCCGATCTTTTTAGAAGATCAATTGCTACCGGGTACTTTGGAATATGCAATCCACTATATCGTCGAAGATCGTCTGGATATGGGCGTTTTTAACGCACGGTATAATAACGATAAGACTGGACGAAAATCGATCGATCCCAAATTGCTTTTAAAGGTTGTGCTCTATGGGTATTCTCGCGGAATGGTCTCATCTCGCAACTTAGAATATGCATGCGAAAGAATCACGACCTTTATGGCGCTGGCTTGCAATAAGACTCCGGACCATAGCACCATAGCAGCATTCGTTTCCTCTATTGATGAAGAGATAGAGGATTTATTCACCATGGTTTTAATGATTTGCCATGAAGAAGGGCTACTTGGCGGCACCCATTTTAGTATAGATGGCTTAAAGCTCTCATCGAATGCATCCAAAGAGTGGAGCGGCAAATTTGATGACCTGAAGAAAAAACAAGAGGCGCTTAGGCGTAAAGTTAAACAAATTGTCAAAGAACATAAAAAGACAGACAAAAAAGAGCGCGGCCAGTCCACAACAGACAAAGCGCGTCATGAAAAGCGGATCAAAAAATTAACTATACAAGCTGATCGCATTGAAGAGTTTTTGGCGAATAATGAACCCAAGATAGGCTCCAAAGGCGAGGAGATTCAGAGTAACGTAACGGATAATGAATCGGCCAAAATGGCGACTTCCCATGGCGTACAACAAGGCTATAATGCCAATGCAGTGGTTGACTCAAAAAGTCAGGTCGTAACAAACGCTGAAGTGTTCGGCACTGGTACGGATAGCAAGAACATGGCACCGATGCTCGAAGGTGCTAGAAACAACCTTGAAGCTATTGGGGTGGAAAAACCGCTGGAAGGCATACAAGTCAGCGCCGACACAAGTTACTATAGTGTAGAGAATCTTAAGGCTTGCGAAGAAGAAAAAGTGGATGCTTATGTTCCCGATCAGCAGTTTCGAAAAAGAGATGTCCGTTTTCAAGATGCAGACAGGCACCGACGTTCAACCGATAAACGCCATCAAAAGTATAAATCAAAGAAGCGCTATTTCGATGTTGATGACTTTAAGATGAATGAGGACACAGGCAAGCTCATTTGTCCCGCCGGCCAAGAACTCTATGTTAAGAATCGAAATTATACAAATGCTGAAGGATACAAATTCATTGCATATCAAGCGCCAAAGACAGCTTGCCGGGATTGCACGCTGAGGTCAAAATGTCTGCGCAAACCAAAAACGGAAGCAAGACAGGTTCATATATTAATTGAAAAACGTCCACCAAGCATAACAGATAAAATGAGAGAAAAGATCGATACGCTTGAGGGACGAAAGATATATGGCAAAAGGATCGGGATAGTTGAGCCTGTCTTTGGCAACATACGATCTTGCAAGAGAATGGATCGATTTACTCTGCGAGGAAAGATCAAGGTCAATATTCAATGGAAGCTATACTGCCTTGTACATAATATAGAAAAGATCCTAAATTATGGACAAAGCTTTGCGGTTGAATAAAAGGCCAGCGAGAAGGGCCAATATACGCCTATAAAGGAATCAAATTACCGCTTTTTTTTGAAAACGCTCCAATAGTTCGCTCGGGAGATTGAAAACAAGTTTACCCTGGCCCCAAACGAAAATTAAAGTGGTTTAAAAACTAGTTTTTCGACAAACTCGTTAG
>CACVKW010000722.1 GCA_902749685.1 Olavius sp. associated proteobacterium Delta 1
GGGCTTGGCCGGTTTGGGGGCTGATGCCGGTCATACGACCCAGTCGATCGTATGTGTAGGTCAGCGTATCGTTGTCCCAGGGGCCGTCCACGGTATGCAGCGCACCGTCGGCATAGTAGGTATATTGGGTGGTGCCGGTGGCGTCGTTTATGCGCATCAAGCGGTTGAAATCGTCATAAGCATAGCTTACCTCAGGCGTGCCGTCGGTGTAA
>CACVKW010000723.1 GCA_902749685.1 Olavius sp. associated proteobacterium Delta 1
GGACGGTCATTGCTGTCCAAAATAATTTGAAAATCAAATACTGCCTTTAATAAAAACAGGCAGTTATAAACGGGAAATTAGTGATTTAGAAATCAGGTTGTAC
>CACVKW010000724.1 GCA_902749685.1 Olavius sp. associated proteobacterium Delta 1
ATAACCTGATTTCGAAATCACCAATTTCGCGTTTATAACTGCCTGTTATTATTAAAGGCAGTATTTGATTTTCAATTTATTTTGGACAGCAATGATGTATTATAGATTTGCAATGGCAATCGCAAAAATTAACCTTTCGACTCCTTAGCATAGGATCCCGATTCTTGATAAAGAGAGCCATCAAAAAAATGGCAGAGCCCTTTAAAAAGAACTTTGCCGTTGAAATGGATTAGCTTGTAAAAGTTGGCCGTTGAATAAATCTCTATTTAACAGCCTCTTTTAATACCTTGCCCGGGGTAAATTTCGGAGCTTTAGATGCTTTAATACCGATTTCCGCTCCAGTTTGCGGGTTGCGTCCCTTTCCGGCCTTTCTTTCCACCACTTTGAAGGTACCAAAACCAACAAGGGTAAGCTAAAGGATAAAAACGACATAACTCTAACTAAAGAAGAAGTATCGGTTTAGTGAGCAAGTCTCCCAAAATATCTCGAATTAGCACTACAAGCAAGGTAGAGATTACTAAAACTAGTTTTACATAACTTTTACTATAATTACCTATACTTCGCTACAATCGTACATATATTAAGAGTCAAGGCTAAAATCGACATCACTAAAAAGTTGATGATTAATTGGCAATAAGCCCGACTAATCGGGAACGAGACAGAAAGGAGGGGGTCAAGATGCAGGTAGAACGAATGAAGGTTGCGCCCGTTACAACAGCGTATGCAGACGGGGAGCAGCGCAAGCTAATAGTGGAGTTCGCAATCCCAGGAGCACTCAGAAAGGTCACGACTTGATGACCAATCGTTGAGATCGCCTGCAATCAGAAGGCAGAAGGGTCAGGACGGCCTCACCGGAGTCACGTTCGATCCAGTTGCTGGAAGTCAATTCTCCACGCCTAGGAGTGAACGGAACTCCTTTTCCAGTCTCTCTTTCAGAGAGATGATATCCTTCTTGAAGGCTTCTCTGGCCTTCTCCCACATTTCGGTTCGTTCCTGATAGAGACCTTTGACTGCGTGGCGTTCTGGATGCCTTGGATCTATTGGATACGTCGTTTTGTCGATGTACGTGTCGCGAGAGGAGAAAAAGAGTCGGTCCATGATCTCGCAGGTGTCCTTCCCAAAGTAGATCTTGTTACGGGCCACAGCACGAATGAACTCGTTGTGTGCGTCACGGAAGACTTGTGCCTTCTCGTCGAGACTCGGTTCGTCGGCTCCCTGGAAGTAATTCAGCAAAGATTGCATCGAGTCGTAGAGATCAACTAGCTTCTCGTACAGATCTTTGATGACATGAGCTCGCTCAACGTGAAGCTGAGAGAAGCTTATCTCATGCTGTTTGGCGAGGCGGTGCAGTTCGGCCCGCTCTCTAGAGAGAATACGCTGTCCCCAGACTTTGACGAGCCATGAGGACAGGATCAAAATGATCGCGCTGGCGCCGCCCACCGAGGCGACCATTGCGAATACAACCTTGAATGCTTCAGTCCATTCCATTTCTCAGATCTCCAACTTTGAATTTGACAGCGCCACATAACTACGCGAAAACATCTTGCGCTCCCGGATGCTGTCTTACCAATCCTCCTCCTCTATGAAGGGGTCAATACGCACCCTCACATTCAAATACACATTCCTCAAACCTATATCCTCCAGTGAAAGCCTTATCACCGTCCCATTTTTGACATTTGGTGGAGCGCTCAAGAAAAATTCTCTCTCCGATTGAACCCTTCCATGCCCGAAGCAGACGGGGCAGAAGAAACCCTCCCACAATCCCGCTTTTCTGCACCTCGGACAAGGCTCAACTACAGGAACGGTAACAGGAAAGAGCACTCCTTCTGCGGCTTCCCGGGGGAAAAGAATTGCCTCAAAATATAGATCCTTGGCCCTTATTCTTCCATTCTCAATGTCAAAGAAGCCGGGCAGGAATCCTTCGAAGAACTCATCGGTACGGGAGAAAAACCTGTCAATCTCATCAAGCTGCGATCTCCTGCTTTCTATGATCTCGGGAACTCGTGTGATTCTTACCTCCGATCCCTGTCGAGCGAGCTCTTCGTCATATCTCCCGCGTTTCGCTTCGTCACCCAAGGTCTCGAAGGCTTCCCTGATCTCTCGGAACTTCTCCGCGCCCTCCTGCAACGCGGAAACATCGGGATGGTGCTTCTTTACAACCCTTCTGTGGGCCCTCTTGATTTTGTCTAAATCGGCCCCCCTGCTGATGCCCAATACGAGGTAGTAATACTTTGGCATTGCATGTTCCTCCTCGGTCGGGAATGCGCCGCATCTCCGAAATCACATGAGATGCCGAGCATGTGCCCTCTTGGGGAAATTGCACGTTTCTGAGTTACCACTTATCCTGTCTCCACCTCGATCTTCTGGGGCGCCTTGGGTACGCTTAGACCTGTGCTAACTTGCCTTATCACAAGTTGCTGAAGATGTTATATATCAATCGGATAGCGGCACCTCCTTTTTAAGGTTTCAAACAGAGGAATTCAGTATGTGGATTATTCGAAGGAGCACAGAAATCAGATGCGAAATCGGATTCAATTCTGCAAATGGAGAACCGATTCAGGTCAGTTGGAAGAGAATCAGAAATAGTTATTCATTTATACCTAAATCAATGGGATTTAGTCAAACATAATCGAAAACACCGGCGATAACACAGGTGGTGATTTTATTGAGTATCCGGACTCCGCTTAAAATTGTGATATGCTCTAAACTTAACCCCAATTTTGACGGAGTTCCAAATACAGATAGACCTAACTGCCAATATATGGAATTCGCAAATATTTCAGATGGTAAACCGATATCACCACGTCTTAGCATTTAATATCTGGTTTGGTGTTCATATTCAACCATTTTATTCCCTTAAATTTCTTTTTCCATGGTGATAGCCATACAAATAGAAAAGCACGCATTTTAACTGTCAATCCACGCCTTCCATATTTTTTAATCCTGAGCCTTTCTTGCAATTCTTTATTTTTTTCTGTAAAGGTAGATTGAGGTTTAGGTTTCGGATAGAACTGAACCATCAATGAAATGGGGCTGAAATGGGTTGATCATTCAGGCCGGATACCTTCATTGCGACACGAAGTTACATATTTCAACTGTTCAGTTGTAATAATCTATAATCGTTTGAACTCAGCGCCCCGTTACCGAGACCCTATGGGAGCATTCATTCTTGGTGCATCCATGATGGGTTTCCTGTTCAGGTTTTGGAGAATGGTTTGAACGCTATTGCAAGACGCCGAACGAATATACGATCCGGGCAAGTCAGGATCTTCTTTGCCATCTTCGGTTTTTTCTTATCGTTTGTTATGCTCCAGAACATTTGTTTAGCGCAAGCATCCGCCCGGGAGGTATATGTTGTCAACGTCTCCGGAACGGTAGACCCGGGTATGGCGGCCTTTATAAAAAGGGCGCTTGGGGAGCCCACGGACGATCCGGATCCTCATTTTGTTTTTGAAATGGATACCTTCGGCGGCCGCGTCGATTCCGCACTACAGATCGTAGATACCCTTCTATCTGCTCCTGAAGGTAAGACAATCGCCTTTGTTAAAAACAAAGCCATCTCTGCAGGTGCATTGATCGCCCTGGCCTGCAGCAGGCTTGTTATGAGAAAGAATACCACCATCGGCGACTGTGCACCGATCACCTATTCAAACGAAGGCCCAAAGATGCTGGGGGAAAAGTTCCAGTCCCCCCTGCGGGCCAAATTCCGTGCCCTTGCGAAACGCAATGGGTATCCCGAGACTCTGGCCGAGGCCATGGTCACTGCTGAGATGGTGGTTTATGCGGTGGAAATGGAGGGAAAAACCATTTACATGGATTCCCAGGCATTCGAAGATTTAAGCCAGGCGGAAAAGGAGAGGGTTTCATCGAAAAAGACGATTGTAGCCAAGGGCGAACTTCTGACAATGGAGGATACCGAGGCATTTGAGCTGGGCTTTTCAAGGATGAGCGTTGATAATATTGATGAAATGCTGCGGCGGATGGGAATAGAAAACTACAAGCTAATTCGGATCGAAGAGAGTTGGTCGGAAGCGCTTGTCCGGTACATCGGCGTCATCACACCATTTTTGTTGATGATTGGCCTTGCCGCCCTTTATATGGAGATAAAGGCGCCTGGATTCGGGGTGCCGGGGATTATCGGGATCACCTGTCTCGCCCTTGTTTTTCTAAATCAGTATTTGGTTGGTTTGGCTGATTATACCGAGCTTTTGCTTTTGATTCTGGGAATTGTCCTTTTAGGATTTGAACTTTTTGTGATACCCGGTTTCGGTATCACAGGGATTGCAGGCCTTCTTTTTATCGCTGCAGGCGCCATACTGGCACTTCAGGATTTTGTCATCCCAGACCCTTCCTTCCCCTGGCAGGCAGAACTTTTGGTAAAAAACATCTTGCATGTCCTCGGCGCCCTTTTCATGGCTATCATCGTTGCGCTTTGTGTCTTGCGCTACCTCCTGCCAAAACTTTCTGTCGTTGTCGAAGGACCGTATCTGGGCACGACCCTCAAAGATTCCCGTGCGGATTCTGTGGAAGCCAGTGGAGCTAAAATAGGTGATATTGGAATTGCAATGACATTACTTCGACCTTCTGGTAAGGTAAAGATCAAAGACGAAATCTTTGATGTGGTCACGGAAGGAGAATTCATAAAAAAGGGAATCCCTGTGAAAATTCTGGCAATTAAGGGGAACCGGATCATAGTATCAAGGAAACCTGAAGATGAATGATAGTTTGCTTCTTCCAATCATTCTGCAGCTTGTCGGTGTAGTGGTTATCATTGCAGAAATTATTCTTCCGTCAGGCGGTATCCTTTCAATCGCGGCACTCGGTGTTTTTGGATATTCACTTTTTATTGTTTTTAACGAAATATCAATGACTATCGGTTTTTCCTTTGTAGCTGCGGATCTTATCCTTATCCCTGTTCTCGTCATCGTAGGATTGAAACTGCTGGCCAGATCGCCGGTTACACTTCGCAAAACACTATCCCGCAAAGAGGGTGTTTCCTCCCAATCTTCCGAGCTGGAAAGCTATGTTGGTACCCAGGGCAATGCGATCACGGACCTTCGTCCTGCGGGCATAGCGGTTATCAATGGCAAAAGAGTTGATGTGGTCACCTGTGGAGAATATCTAGAAAAAGACTCTGCGATTATTGTCACCACAGTGACCGGGAATCAGATTATTGTACGAAAAAAAGACGATCCATAAAGAGAGGAGCTATCATGTTTACCAACATCCTTCTAATCATTATTGGAATAGCGATTCTTGTACTGCTTTATTTTGTGGGCTCTGCCATATCATTGTGGATACAAGCATTGGTTTCAGGTGCACGTGTGAGTTTGATTGCCATCGTGTTTATGCGTTTTAGAAAGGTCCCGCCCAAACTGATTGTCAACGTAAAAATCATGGCTGTCAAGGCCGGGCTGGACATCTCAACCAATGACCTTGAATCCCACTTTCTGGCAGGAGGTGATGTCATGCGCGTGGCGCAGGCACTTATTGCGGCGGATAAGGCCAGTATCGAACTAAACTTCAACCGGGCCGTGGCCATCGATCTGGCCGGAAGGAACGTGCTGGAAGCCGTTCAGATGAGCGTGAATCCAAAGGTAATCGAAACGCCCCTGGTGGCTGCCGTGGCCAAAGACGGCATCCAGCTCAAGGCCATCGCACGGGTAACCGTTAGGGCAAATATCGATCGGCTGGTCGGCGGTGCCGGCGAAGAGACTGTCTTGGCCCGGGTCGGTGAAGGGATCGTGACCACCATCGGTTCAGCTGAATCCCATAAGCTTGTCCTTGAAAACCCTGACATGATCTCAAAACGTGTGCTTGAAAAGGGTCTGGATTCCGGGACCGCATACGAAATTCTTTCCATTGACGTCGCGGATGTCGATGTGGGCAAGAACATCGGGGCAGAGCTTGAAACAGACCGTGCCGAGGCGGATAAGAAAATCGCCCAGGCCAAGGCTGAAGAACGACGGGCTATGGCTTATGCCGTTGAACAGGAAATGAAGGCCAGGGTGCAGGAGATGCAGGCAAAGGTTGTTGAAGCGGAGGCAAAGGTCCCGCTGGCAATGGCCGAGGCATTTATAAAAGGGAACCTGGGTGTGATGGATTACTACAAGATGAAAAATATCGCGGCAGACACCCAGATGCGAGATAAAATCGGTTCGCCCGAGGATAAGAAGGATTAAGAGATGAAATTCGAAAATCTTATATGGATCATCATCTTTCTGGTTTATGTTGTGTGGCTCATTATTAAAAAAGTGCGTGCCGCTTCAAAAACCAGCGAGCAAGGGGTCGCCAAAAGACTTCCTGCGTGGAAAGAGAAGCTCAACAAGTTTATGTCCCAGGTTCAACAAATGGCCGCGGAAGGAGAACCGCTTGAGGATCTGGGACCGATACGGAAAGAGATCTCTTCTGAAAGAATTGAGCAGGCTATAGAAAAACCGCCTTTGCCGAAAATAAAACCAGCCTTGGTGAAAGCTGATGCTGAAAGCGCAGAACCAGCCGTTTCTGGAAAAGAGATCCTGCCTAAAGATTTAGAGTTTGGGATACAGGATCTTAGAAAGGCTGTCATATGGTCGGAGATACTGGCACCGCCGTTGGCTCTGAGAGACAAATAGTCTGAATAGTGCATTAAGACAAAATAGTTGCCTTTTGGTTATAGAAAAAAACCTAGCTGAATGTTTCTTGCCCACAATCTTTGCAAAATAGACAATATGGTCCCTTTGGCGTGCCTTGAAGACGAACCAAAATCCGGCGCAATCCTTGTGTATTTATTTGTCTCCGCGACCCTTCGGAGGGGGGGAGCGAAACGAATCTAATACCTTTTAAATTTGTCGACATGCAATTAGAAATCCAACCTTAATGAATAACTCAATAACCACAACTTAAAAGGCACTATTCCGCTTAAAGGTACATAGCGGCTACATTATCCTATGGAGATAGCCATATCCCCTGTCTTTTCTCTATATTCATTACCGTTTTGTCTAAATAAAAAATTTCGAGAGTGACCTCGTTTTGTTCCGTCTCTTTTTACTCCGGATAATTTCCGTTGCGGTTTTCCTCTCCACTGCGATCGGCCATCACGATTAGGCGCCGGTGATCCGTAGTCAAAAGTCGATAAGATGTGTTGCTCGATTTCAGAACCGATAATTCGATTGATGGCGCGCACCATATCCTTGTCTTCTCCGGTAACAAGGGTAAAAGCTTCGCCACTGCGAGTTGCCCGGTCTGTCCGTCCGATGCGGTGAATATATGCCTCGGGGGTTGAAGGGATATCATAGTTGATGACATGAGAAATCCGGGTAACGTCAATACCGCGAGCGGCAATATCGGTGGCCACCAGAATCTGAAATGTGCCGTCGCGAAAGCCGTCCAGTGCTGCCTGACGGCGTGTCTGGGAAAGGTTTCCCTGCAGTGAAGCCGATCGGTATCCTGCGGCTGTAAGCTTTTTCCCCAAGCTCTTGGCGCGATGTTTGGTTCGGGTAAAGACCAGTACCGACTTGGTATTGGTGTTTCCCAGCAGCTTTAACAGCAGCGCTGTTTTTAAATGCTGGGCTACCGGGTAGAGTGCGTGACTGACAGTATCAGCAGGTGCGGTGATTCCCACCTGGACGGTGGCCGGATCTCGCAGGATGTCCCCGGTCAAGCGACGGGTTTCGGGGGGCATGGTGGCCGAGAAGACCATCGTCTGGCGGTTCTTTGGAAGATGTTTTAAAATTCGCCGGATATCAGGAATAAATCCCATGTCGAACATCTGGTCGGCTTCATCTATAACCAGCACTTCCAGTTTGGAAAGATCGATGGTAGGACGTCCGATATGATCAAGAAGCCGGCCAGGGCAAGCAACAACAATATCGGCATGCTTCAGTTTCTGAATCTGCGGATTAATTCCCACGCCACCATAAACAGCAACGCTTCTTATGCGCGTCTTACGACCCAGGGTTTCGATAGCCTGATGAATCTGTTCGGCCAATTCACGAGTGGGGGCGATTACCAGGGCGCGAACGTATCCGTGTTTACTCTCCACCAGTCGATTGAGTATCGGCAGAACGAATGCCGCCGTTTTACCGGTGCCGGTTTGGGCCAGACCCATTAAATCACGACCTTTAAATACCTGCGGGATTGCCCGTGCCTGAATCGGGGTCAGGGTTTCATAACCCGCCGCCGCAACGCCTGCGGCAACGGAGGGATGAAAATTAAATGTCCGTATTTAAGCGTACGATAACGAACTGTTAGGTAAATAATGCCGCAGGGAATATGACGTCCATGTGAACCGGCAGTTGGTCCCTTGTCCGTGACGGCCTGGGATGGAAGGCCGTCAAGAGCTTGAATTTCCTATGGCATTATACACGTCCGGAACCAATGCGGCGGCCACACTGAGAGACCTGATCCCGCTTCTAAGCAATCTGGGGATAACCTCGATCCGGCTCACAAGCTCCCCACGTCTTCGCGGCTGCGGACGATGGCCATGACAGAGACCTCAATTCCGTCCAAGGTAACCGTGCGCTCGATGGGGCTAACTTGTGCCATCGTTTCCGCATCCACTCCAATGAATGGATGGCTTTACCCCATGGCAACCTGCTCTGCCAGATCTCGACTTCTCAGGGAGCACTGACCATTTCAAGGAAAAGCGACCATTTTCTGCTGCTTCACATCCCAAATTTTCAGCCGAATACAAGAGAGACTTTCCCAAAATGTGAGCGGCGGCTTGGCTTGCAGCGTCGGAACGGCATCGTAACACTTCTTCAGATGGTAATTGGGGATTCTAGGGCTCAGATGGTGGACATGGTGATAGCCAATGTTGCCGGAAAACCACCGCAGCACAGTTGGCAATTTGTAAAATGAACAGCCTTCCATGGCTGCGCGCAGTGGCTCCCACTCGCTTTTGCGTGCCCAATAACCGCCAGGGAACTGATGCTGCACGTAAAATAGCCAAATTCCCGCCGCCCCCGCAAAGCACAACACCGGAAACTGTATCAGGAGGTACGTCCGCCATCCAATAAACCGGTCGGCAACCAAAATCATGCCGACGATGAGCAGATTTGTGAAAAGAACGCTCATGCGTTCTTTTCGCTTCACCCATCGTGTCGGAAGCCGATTTCTGAGCAAAAACATGAACAGCGCACCCAGTCCGATCATCACCCCGGGGTTACGGTAAAACCTGTATTGCAAACGTTTCTTCTTCGATACCTTCTCATATTCCGTTAGCGTCATGGTCCAGATATCGCCGAATCCACGCGCATCGAGGTTCGCGTAAGTCACGTGGTGTCGAAGGTGGGCGAAGCGCCAGTCTTCAAAAGGAGTGAACACCAACACTCCGAGGAAGTAGCCGAAGAATGTATTGATGCCCTTCTGCCTGAAGAACGAACCATGCACACAGTCGTGAAATAAAATGAATAACCGCACCATGAAAGCGGCGGCAGGCAGGGCGAGAATCAGAGTCAACGCGTAAGAGTAGCCGAGCTGAATCGACCGGATCATCAGATACCATAGGCCGCAGTAGGGGACTATCGTGTTTATCAACTGCCAGGTAGCTTTCCGGCTGTCGGAATTTCTGAAAGTTGCCAGTACCAGGTACCAATCGGGCCATATGCGTCCAGGACTTCCCCTTTTTGTATTGCTTTTCGTCATGTCCGATTCACGAAAAACCATGTTCAAACCTCCGCTTGGCTGTTACCTCCCTTCAGAGCCTTGGCTCGGTTCTGTCGTGGGATAAATTCGTTCAAGGGGGTTACGAAAACCAGCCTCCCCGTGTTATCGCTCATTTCATATGCCTGCTGAACCTTAGCTACTCATCGTATTACGATGAGTACCCGGATTGTTTGTATCCAGTTCTTGAGTTTCAGTTTGAAAAATCAGGTTTGTTCACAATTCCAATTCTTTTACTACCATATCTAACTGAGAAATAAAGAAAAAATTTGCGCCACTTTCCTTTTTTCCCGACTTTCATTTACAATTCCATTAAATCTCAAAAATGACAATTTGTTTTGCAGTTTTTCATTCTGGAGCAGCCTGACAAAAAGGCTTTCCCATTTAAAACTTCGATTGCAGATTGAGCCTCAGCTTGAATGGGCATTTCCACGAATCCAAAACCTTTTGATCGACCACTTTGTTCATCCTTGATGACAGTTGCGGACGCGACCTGCCCGAAGGCCTCAAACGCCTGGCGCAAATCACCTTCGGTGACATTGTATGACAGGTTACCAATGAAAATCTTCATTTTAATCCCCTTTTTTAAAACCTGAATCTTTGATGCCTTTTAATACCTGTAATACTTGCTAAAATCGCAGTTTACGGTTTTACAGGGATTATCGCAGACACTTAGATCACAAGGTATTCAGTGCTGTCAAAAGCTGAGAGAGATAGAACAAGTTCTCTCAACCACCAAGCACGCAAGGTGAGCCCCAAAAAAATGTCTTCAAAAGTTAAGGTTTCTTTATAAAATGCCTTTTCTTCATTGACAGTGCACAATTCATGCATATATTATAAACTATTGAGTGCTACACCAACTTCGACACCTATAAAAAAACCATTGGATGGCTTAGAGCCCCAAAGGTTATGCTTAAAAAAGGGAGTTTGAACGTGGCACTTAACAGGTTTCTCGGGTGTGCGCGGATCCTTTCCGATGGATTTTAACGGCACCTTTGATTCCACTCTTCTTTTAACCCCCAATAGGAACCTCCTGTGAAGCAGCTGCTCAAAATTCCTTAACTATGCTCCCAAATATGATGGGGATGTTATGTCGCGCAGTAGCGACTCTTCATTTCTTAATCGGATAGCACCAAGATCATCTTACCGCATCATTTAACCTTAACCAATTAGAGCCGTTCACCTAGACAAAGTTAACTCTATTTTACCTTTGCATCTGAGAATGTTCCTTTGAGGAAAATACTCAAATGGTGAGCGCCTTGCTTCTGATAGAATGACTTTGATCTGTCGGGAGCTGCAAATGCTTTTTGGTTCATATACATAATAATTTAAAATGGGGGGTCATTGCTGTCCAAAATAATTTGAAAATCAAATACTGCCTTTAATAAAAACAGGCAGTTATAAACGGGAAATTAGTGATTTAGAAATCAGGTTGTAC
>CACVKW010000725.1 GCA_902749685.1 Olavius sp. associated proteobacterium Delta 1
ATTCAAGTGAATATAGCGCACCAGTTCCAATAGGTACAGATCTTCCTGGCACAAAATAGACTTGTATCGATTCTGAAACAAGTGACCATGGCGACGATGACGCCGGTTGAAACTCACGGCATAGCCGGTCAAGAGCCTTCGCATTACCGATGCGATCGGGGCGACTCCTGTCCTCAATAATAGGTGAAGGTGATTGGTCATAAAC
>CACVKW010000726.1 GCA_902749685.1 Olavius sp. associated proteobacterium Delta 1
ACTCATTGAAACTAAGACCGAATAAACCGAGCACTCGATCCACCAACCAGTTAAAGTCGTACCCCAGAGCACGGATCATAGACTTTCGATCCAAATTCTCCTGG
>CACVKW010000727.1 GCA_902749685.1 Olavius sp. associated proteobacterium Delta 1
AGGCATAACCTGATTTCGAAATCACCAATTTCGCGTTTATAACTGCCTGTTATTATTAAAGGCAGTATTTGATTTTCAATTTATTTTGGACAGCAATGTCAAAGAACTAATCCGAAAAGGAGAACTCGAATTGCGATTCCAAAAATCATTCAGACCTAAAAGAGAGTAATATATCTTCTCTGAGTTTTACTTGTC
>CACVKW010000728.1 GCA_902749685.1 Olavius sp. associated proteobacterium Delta 1
AAAATCCAAACGGCGGCTGCATGTGGACACGGTGGATTTTTACTCGGCCAGGTCCCGAACCTATCTGATCAAGGGGCTGTGCGATCTGTTCGGTTCCGGCGAAGATATCATTGGCGAGGATGTCCAAAAGCTGCTGGAGCTGGCTGAAGATTACCGTCAGCCTGAAACGGGGGCGGAGACAAAGGAGGTGATGACCGGCGCCGATAAAGCTACAGCCCTGGCTTTTTTAAAAAACCCGGATATGTTTGATGAGATCCTGACTGACTTTGAAACCATCGGCTACACCGGCGAGGAAATGAACAAGCTTTTATGTTACATTGCCGCCGTCTCCCGAAAAATGGAGCAGCCGCTGTCGGTGATGATCCAATCCCGTTCGGCTGCCGGCAAATCCTATCTTCAGGATACAGTGCTCTCAATGGTGCCGGAAGCTGACTTTGTCAAATACACCCGGCTGACCGATCAGGCCCTATTTTACAAGGATAAAGACAGCCTAAAGCATAAAATCCTGGCCATCGAGGAATTAGACGGCATGAACGGGGCGGTGTATTCGATC
>CACVKW010000729.1 GCA_902749685.1 Olavius sp. associated proteobacterium Delta 1
ACACTATCGGTGAATTTCAACGACATCCAGGATCCAGAAACCAGAATCCAGGATCAGTCAATACTTTCAATGGTCTTCATTGCAGCAGCGAAGTTGGATTTCAA
>CACVKW010000730.1 GCA_902749685.1 Olavius sp. associated proteobacterium Delta 1
GCCATTGTACAAGGCCGCCTGAGCGGTAGCGGTAGCGGAGGTGAATAGAGTTTCAAAAAATGTGAGCGGGTGCTGCCCTTGGCGCCTGGCCGTCATGAGCAAACTTGGCAATACGCTATGAGACACTGAGCCCTTGTACGAACGAGTAGCGAAACAAATTTTTCGGAAAATAACCATCTAGCGCAGGGACTGTTCAGCCTGGTTATTGGTCGGTTCGACCGCAATCACGGGTAACAGATTGGAATCTTGATGATATTGATTTTTAACGCCTCCATCTTTGCAATCAACACTGGATCCATCTTGGTTGCATCCGGTGAGGATCTGGCTCGACGATTGCGCATGGCTTGGCTAATTCGATTCCGTTCGGCTTTTTCAGGATTTTTCTTACGATACTGTTTCCAATAGCCGGCATTGGCCTTGATCCATTGTTGTTGGCTGCTTTTTTGATTGGCGGCATAGATCGGATCGGTTTTTAGCTTGTGCCTTTGCCAGGCCGCTTTTTTAGCCCTTTGACAGCTGAGTTTCTTGCAGGCAGTCTGGTTTTTGTGCCGTGGACTTGGATCAAATAAATCACCGCAATAAAAACAAAGGATTTGTTCCATCACCATTTTCTCCATTAAAAGAAAATGGTAATAAATCAAATTAATTACACGAATAAAATGGATATGTTGGATAGAATCGTTATTGGGAATAAAATGACTGTAGTGCCGTTGCAAAGCTTAAGGTGGGATTAGAGCAAGGCTAAGCTGTAATGAAAGGAAAATCAGAAGAATTAAATAAAAAGTTTATCCTGATGGATTTGAATAAAATGGTAACCTATTACCGGTGCCACTGGTATAAATCTGCACCGGTGGAATTGGCATGGAATTAAATCGGTGGTTCCAAACCAAAATAATATATTTGTCAATATATATATTTACATTAAATAAACACTAAAAAGCAAGATAAAAAATTTAAATGGGAAATGAGGAAAAACGGATAAACTGTATGATTTCAGTTGGTTATAAATGCTGTAATTAATTTCCCGCGCTAGCGGTATGTTCAACACGGCTCTTCAGCAGGCGCGGCTTTTTGCGACCCGCTGCAAGAGCATGGTTATATCGTTTATAGAATACTTACTTTAATAATTTTCTCCCGAACTCAATACTATCTTTGATAAATTCCTCTATACATAGAAGCTGGCTCTGTTTATTTCGAGCGAAGAAGTGAATATCTTCAGAAGACATATCAAGTTGATTCTTCCAGCAATCATACTCAATCAATCCAACTTCAATATTATCCGGAATATTTTCTTTAAGTGGAACTTCTGAATTTATTTCAATAACAGATGGATTGCTTAAATAAATCCCAATAAAAAAATGTTTATCTTCGATATAGTAACCGTGCCAATCCCAAGCGCCAGATTTTGAGTATATTGATACATTGGTAGCTGATAAAGCCTCAGATATCATAGTCAATAAATTTTGGAATGAACGAATCCCCTCCGTTAATTCCCATCTAACAGGTTCCATGGCTATACCTCTTAATTTCATGAAAGTTATAAACTCATCTTTTAAGTACTTATTCACCAAATCACATATTTCAGCTTCTTCGAGCCATTCTACGATCTGATGCCATCTGATAGCTTTATCCGGTTTCGAAGAGTTTTCCCCGATGAACAAAGGGTAACGAGTAAAAGTTATTAATGCAGTTGATTCAACTCCACTTTCATTTAATGCACGTCTATATCTATCTAATTGGTCTATTCCGAATCCAGATTCAATTTTTGCCTCAATATAGGATAAAAATGATGGGCCTTTTATTTCGATATCTGGCTTTCCATAAGGAGTGGAGACTTGTGTAGCAATAGAAATGGCACTGATTTCATTCGAACCGATCCTGTAAAATTCGCCAAGGATGTTATTAAGAAGAAATAAGGATGCTTCAAGTTCCGATTCAATAAGTTTTTGCAAAAGATATGAAAAAGATTCGGTAATAAAGTTTTCATCTTGAGCAACTGCGAGTCGATGTAAATTATATAGAAGGTTTGAAATCATATCGGATTTTTTAAATACACAAAAAAAGAGTCAATTTCTAAGACAAATAACGTGGCCTTCAGCCGCAAGCGAAGCGAGTCGGACTAAAAGGTGTTGTTCGGCAGTCCTTTAAATGGTTTAATAATACACTCCGGCGTTTCCACCAGTATGAATAAACAACACATTACCGAGTTTATATTTCCCGCTTGTTGAATAGTCTATCAATGCGGCGGCAGCCTTACCAGTGTAAACAGGATCAAGTAATATCCCTTCCAGCTTGGCAAAAAGATTTGCCGCATTCTCGCCTTCTTTGGAAGCTTTCGCATAACCTGGACCGATGAAGCTGTCATCGACGATAATTTTTGTCTGGTCGATTGATGTGCCAATCATTTGCGCAGTTGACCAAGCAAGCTCACGAACCCTCTCAGACTGGGCAGACGCCTTTAAAGAAGCGCTAATACCAATAATTTGGGTCTCGTGGTTGCTAATGTATTGCCCTACAACAAGTCCTGCCTGAGTGCCTGCTGAACTTGTGGAATGAATGATATGTGAGAAATAAATACCCGATCGATACGAAAAGTCGAGAATCTCCTGAAAGATACTCACATAACTGAGCGCCCCAATGGAATTGCTTCCTCCCGGATGCATCTCATATACAGCCTTTCCTTTTGCCTTTAAGGACGCTAACACGTGCTCTTGGCAGTCATCCATCGCGTTTTCACCTTCAGGCTCATAGTAAAGTTTGGTACCCCATTGCTTAAAAAGAGCTTGACTCAAAGGATTCTGTTCTGACTCAGTACCGGGTAGGACTACATGGAGATCAAGTCCGCACGCTGCTGCTGCCGCGGCAGCGTTTCTGCTGAAACTCGTGGCTTTCATGGTGACAACCGTGGTAGCTTTTTGCGCGAGCGCGTCTCCAAAGAGATAGTCAATCTTTCGAGTTTTATTACCACCAAGGGCAAATCCAGTTAAATCCTCTCTTAGGATATAGATATCATGGCCCAAATGAGATGAAAGACGAGGGAGTTTATGGATTATCGTTGGTGCCTGGAGGAGATTTGCACGAGGGTGTTTTTCGAGAAAAACCGGTATTGATTTACACAATTCCTTCATTGTTCTCCTTTGCAACCAAGGCTGCGGATCACCTGAAGGCGGTACAGCCTTTCGAACCCATAAAAACCTTAACGATTAACCCCGCAAGTTGTTCCTGTCAGGTGCATCCGTCATGTTATAGGAGAAATCCTCAGATCTTAATCTGTGATTAATCGGATCGTATAATCAAAAATCAAGCCACAATCGCATATTCCTCAGATTTATTCAGATTTGTCCCTCTGCTCTTCAAGTAACGCTATTAGGCGGTCGAGATCTCTCGCGCCTTCGGCCTTTAGATCATCACTGGGGTTTAAGATAGTGATTGAGTATTGCATCATGGTACCATTTTCAGTTTGGTATTCAATATTAATAGTTCCGGGCATATCCCAGGCTTCTTCAATGGATTCAACCGCTGAAAATGGAATTTCGATGCTGTCAGAGTCAACCCCGGAACTGTTGGCGAAAATGTGTTCTTCAAAAACAGTAAAAATCATTCTGCCGCCGGAACCTTCGTAGTGTGCAAGGGCTCCTTCCGGTCTGGAGTAAGTATTTCCGAGAAATCCGGTGTTGGGCTTGTCCAGTCCCAGGCTTGCAGCACGTTCTTTGTTGCATTGTTCTATCTCGTACATCTCTTCAGATGTGGCGTCGGGATGAGCCGCCAGAAACTTATCCATAGGCGGGCAGTCTTCTTCTGTTGAGTCGTTCAAATCAATTTTCGGAGACCTGAGGTCTCTGTTGCTACTCTTTTTGTTAGTAAATACACTTTTTCCAACTATGATTAAAATTAGAATACAAATGGCTATTAAAATCTTTTTCATTGCAGTTTAAACCTCATATTTGGACTCTTTGACTTAAATCTAAGCGTCACTATAACGGCGGCTGTTGAGCCGCGAGAATCGCAGGCATGAGAAGGAAATGTCTTTTTGTTTTCTTCTCATGCTGAGAATCGCAGTCGGCTCGAACGCCCTTGACAGGCTGCGCTCGCGCTCCGCCTATCAAGGGCGTTCGAGCGAAGCGCAACAGCCGCCGATAGGGTGGATGGCCGAAGGCCAAGCGAGCTTCAGCTCGCGGTCCGCCCTATCGTTTTCGGGATGAGCTGCAAGCCATCATACTATGAAAACCAAATAATTTTACGAAAACCGCCCGACTTTTTCTTGTCAGCTCCATCCCGCTGGTTAAGCCCCAACTCTACCTCTCGTTTCCGAGTGCAAACTGATCCACTACCCAAAGCCAACTACCATCTGGCTGACGTCTGGCGACTTCAGCGGTGATATCTCCATTTCTCAATCGGGACGAAGTGAGTGCGAGATCTCCACTGCACAGTGCCGCGGCTTGAATGCTCGGATCAAGCTGCGGGCGATTGGCCAGTAACTTGACAAAGAATTTTCGAATTTGGTTTAGCCCAATCGCGACCTCGCCATCGCCATGAGCCACCATGGCGTTCGGTTCATAGAGCGCCACTATCCCTTCGAGGTCACTTGCATTGGCTCGCTCTACGAAAAACTTCTCAAGATCATTTGGTTCCTTCGCTGTTTTATGCATTAACGGACACTCCGATATCTAGACTGCGGCTTAACGTTGAGTTAAGCTGCAAACGAGTTAATAAAAAAAAAGCCAACGCCCATTCGCCGTATTTAAAAATCCAGATGTTTGCTTCCGGCACCGAAAACTAGTTTGTCTGCTTCAACGGCATGGTTATATTTAGCCTGCCTCGGTGCTTCAAGCTATGGTGTAAAGTGCCTGTGATTGCCATTAAAAGCCGTTGGAACTCGATAATAATTATGACAGCAATGGGATTATTTTTCAAATTTTTGTTCATTTTTGTTGACGAATTTTTTTTCGTAAAGGCTTTGATACCCGCCTGACGGTGTTTAAGACGCAACTGACCCACGGAAACGATAATCCCAAAAAACTGGTATATTAAAAATCCCAACATTTTCTAAGATGTATCCCAGAGCAGCCGATTCGCCGATAAAACCGATGCGACAGATTTGATCACCACACCCATACGATGGACAATCATAATCGGTGTTAATCGGCCCTTGGCACACACCGGACAAATCAGCCCCGCATGATCTTCAATGACTTTTTGTTTCAGCTGGTTTAGATCATCTTCTTTGCACAACAGATTCCGGATCCGGGCAACCTTGGCTTTAGATCGGCGATTGGACAAAAAACCATAGTGACGAATTCGGTGAAAACCCTTCGGCAATACGTGCATCAAAAAGCGCTTGATAAAATCTTCAGCCTTCAAGTGGCATTGCTTCCACTTTCCATCAGCGCGGTAATCCTTGTAATTAAAATATACCCGGTCATCTTCAATCTTGATCAGCCGGCTGTTGCTGTTCGCTATGCGATGGGTGTTACGGCCGATGTAGTGTATTAAGGGACGTTCCTCGGATTCTCGGATTTGTCCTTTTCCATAAGCTTCAAAGCGTGCTCCTCGACGATTTGCCGTCCTCTCATCGCAGATTCGCTCGCCGTCGAGCACGCGATGTTCAGTTTTTTCGATATCAAGACCGCGCTCACCCCTAGTTCTCGCGTCCCCCAATAACATAGCAAGCTCCGAGCCTGTACCATTCTTCGTTGCTTGCCGCCAGTCAACAACTCGTTGAAACTAAGACCGAATAAACCGAGCACTCGATCCACCAACCAGTTAAA
>CACVKW010000731.1 GCA_902749685.1 Olavius sp. associated proteobacterium Delta 1
ACCGATCAGGCCCTATTTTACAAGGATAAAGACAGCCTAAAGCATAAAATCCTGGCCATCGAGGAATTAGACGGCATGAACGGGGCGGTGTATTCGATCCGCAGCATCCAGTCATCGAAAAAGATCACCATTGCCTACACCGGCAAGGA
>CACVKW010000732.1 GCA_902749685.1 Olavius sp. associated proteobacterium Delta 1
TGGGTACTCGGTATCTGGTACTGGGTATTGGTTTTAAGGAATGGGTTTGATTTTTAATATATCACCCGCAAGGGCCATATAAAATGAGTTACGCAAGGCTACCAAACCAATACCTGATAGCCAATACCCAATACCTGCTAATTGGGCTTCGCTCAATTAGGGTAAAAGAGTTGTCTTTACGGCCTTTGAATTTAATCCTGCCATACAGATCTCCTTCTGTTTAATTGTATTCGGTTACCCGGCTGGTTGCGATTTCTTGTGATTAGACCCGAAGCAACCCCTCGTCTAACATTTATTTCATTTGCGAAAGCTCATGGGAAATCTCATCCAGCTTGTCCAATATGATATCGATTTGGTTCCAGGTAATTTAAAACTGACTCACGCTGACCACCATATCTTTCGGCCCCGGCCTTCCGCCGGTGATGCGGTTTACCTTTTCAATTTTTAAACTCCTTTTCCGGTCGTCCGCTTTCAAAGCGTCGGCGCGATCCGCATTTCGGTCTCCCGGGAGTTATCGGGCGTCTGGGCGCTTGTGCGGATTTCCGCGAAAATGATCAAACAAAGCGTAAAAATGACTATCATCAGAATGATTTTTGGCAGGCCTATTTTTCCAAATGTCTTCATATCGTATTTCTCCGATCCGTAGCTGTTTGGATTAGTCTTAGTGGGCGTTGTCGTCCTCGTAATCGATATAAGATAAATATTAATTGAAGTTTGATTGAGCCCAAGCGGTCAAGTCGGTGGCCTTCATACGGATTTGGTAATTCGGCTAATGATCGGAAGCGATTAGCATCCCAATATCCGAGGAGGATATCATGGGATGGCGATCTCGAAAAAATGAGGCTGGATAAATGGTAATGGTCGACTCATCCGTATGAATCGATTATTTTAACGGGCAGCTTACGTGGCAGACGAATTTACTGAATAGTCTTCTGTCAGGTGTTCCTGTAATAACCGGTGATTTAATCCTGACAGAAGTTTTGCAAGGATTCCGGTCTGATGCTGAATATGAATCAACAAAGTGTCTATCAAATTAGCCCCGCTGCCGCCATGATATCCGGCACTTTCTCCTCTTTGCCGATGGCCATGATATGGACGCCGTCGCACATTTTTTCATCATGAATGCGTTTGATCATGCGGCCGGCGATCTCGATGCCCCTGGCCAGGGCCTGGCCCTTGGGGGCCGAGGCCATTTCATCGATTAAGTCCTGGGGCACGAAGACACCGGCGATATTTTTGTTCATAAAGCGCGCCATGGGAGCAGAGGTCAGCAGGATGATACCGGCCAGGATCTTAACGTTGAACTGCCGGGCATAGTCCATGAACTCTTTAAATCGATCCAGGTCGTAGACGGCCTGGGTCTGGATGAACTCGGCACCGGATTCTATTTTCTTTTCAAACTTGATCAGCTGGGGCTCGAGCGGGTCGGCCTCGGGTGTGACAATCGCTCCGGCACAAAAAGATACCGCCCCGTCCAGTTCATTTCCGCCCAGGTCTTTGCCTTTTTCCAGGGTGCGGACGGTCTCCAGCAATTGGCTGGAATCCAGATCAAAGACGCTTTTGGCCTCCTTATGGTCGCCCAGCATGATGGAATCCCCTGTCAGGCAAAGTACATTTTGGACACCCATGTAGGAGGCAAATATCAAATCCGCCTGCAGCGCCATGCGGTTGCGATCGCGACAGGTCATTTGCAAAATGACTTCACCGCCTTGCTCTTTGACCAGCAGGCAGCCGCCCAGGGACGGGAAGCGCATGACCGAACTTTGATGATCGGTGACATTCATGGCATCCACTTTGTCTTTTAACAGCTCGATGTGGTGCTTGAATTTTTCGAGATTGGTCCCCTTGGGAGGCGCGACTTCACTGGTGACGACAAATTTGCCGGACTCTAAAGCTTCTTTGAATGGAGTAGGCATAGGGTGCTTCCTTTCTTTTTTCCAAGAACGCTCTAACTAAATTCTTTTAATTTTAATGGCTAATTTTTCCGGGAGTAATGGAGTATTGGAGAATTGGAGTGTTGGATTAAAATTGAATGGATTCGATTTAATCCTTATTTCCATTACTCCAACACTCCATTGCTCCATTATTCCAATTTTAGTTTCCCCGGCTTGGGTTCTCCCAGGTGGTTGCGGGGCTTTTGATATATTTTCATGGACTCCAGCCGCCCCAGTTCATTGAGACGGTTGTAAATCAGGGTCCAGACACAGTCCTTGTTGACATCGATCTCGCACTTGCCGTGGTTGGTGCCGCCGCAGGGACCGTTGACCAGACCCTTGTGACAGTTGGTTACCGGACAGATGCCGCCGGTCTCACCGATGATGCAGGTGCCGCACTGGGTGCAGATTTCATCAAAGGTGCCGAAAGCGGTTTCCTTGCCGATAAACAGCGTATCCAGGGCCGGCACCACCATTTTCTTTAACTGCCGGGCGATGGTCTGAACGCCGAAGGCGCAGCTGGTGATCAGCAGTGTGTCGGATTGTTTGATCTGCTCGCCAAATTCACCCAGGAACTCACGGGTCAAATTGTCACAGGCGACCGGCACCACCGTGGACCCGGTAATCAGCTTGCCCTTCTCCGACAGATCCTGCTTCAGGGCCCGGACTTCCGGCTCACCGCCGGTGCGCGTCAGTGTGGTGCAGGTCCCGCAACCGATGATGAAGATCCGGTTGAGCCCTTTCAGAAGCCGCTCAATTTCTGCTTGCGATTTTTTTTGTGTGATGGATCGAATCATGCTCCATTCTCCTCTTTTTCCAGATCACAGCGGAGGCAGCGCGTTGCCTCGCGGCGGCCCTCCTCCTCGGTGAAACCTTTTTCAACTTCCCGAAAATCATTGATGCGTTGCCCGGCATCCTCTAGGCCGACTTCGATGCGGGGTTGGTCTTCGGTGCTTTCCTGATCAAGCGCCAGTCCCGTGGCCGTGTGCCGGGGGGATTTTTCATCCGGAATATACACCGGGCTATCGTCACCGGTCAGATACTTGTTAATGGCGATGGCGGCGCGTCTGCCGGAAGATATGGCACGGATGACAAAGGTGGGGCCGGTCGTGAAATCGCCGCCGGCAAACACGCCCGGTATGTTGGTGGCCAGGGTGTTGCTATCGACCACCAGGGTTCCCCAGAGTTCACGTTCCAGCTGGCTGTCGGCGTCCAGAAAGGACATGTCGGCTGCCTGACCGATGGAAATAATCACGTTGTCGGCATCCACAAAGCGGGTATCATCGAGATCGCAAGTGGGATTAAAGCAGCCTTCGTCGTCAAACACACAGACACAATGGGTGAATTCGATGCCGCTGACGCGACCCTCTTGCTGGGTAATTCTGCTGGGAGAAGCCTCCGAATTGATGACGATACCCTCGTCGATGGCTTCGTCCACATCCTGTTCCCAGGCCGGCATTTCGTCTCTGGGTTCCAGGCAGAATATATGGGCATCCTGGGCGCCGGACCGCAGGGCGGTACGGGCCACATCCACGGCAACGTTTCCGCCGCCGATGATTACCGTTTTGCCGCTGAGCGGCACCTCTTCGCCGGCGCGGACCTGGCTTAAAAATTCCAGGCCGTAGTATAGGCCTTCGAGATCTTCATCTTCCCCGGGGATACCGATGCGTTTGCTGGCCTGGGCACCGGCGGCAATAAACACGGCGCTGTAGCCTTCAGTGAGCAGATCGTTAAACGTGTGTTTGGCGTCAATCGGTGAGTTGTAGCGGATATCGACGCCGCAATTCTTAATGTACTCGATCTCTTCTTCAATCACCTGGCGTGGCAGCCGGAACTCGGGCACGGCGATGCCGAGCATGCCGCCTGCGACGGGCTGGGCCTCGAAAACCGTGGTCTGATAGCCCATTTTAGCGAGAAAGTAGGCGCAGGTCAGCCCGGCCGGACCGGCTCCGGCGACGGCGATTTTTTCCTTGCGGGTCACCGGGAACGGGTCTCTGCCGGGGCCGAGATTTTCAAAATACCAGTCGGAGGCCAGGCGCTTGAGGGCCCGAATGGCGATCGGCTGATCGAGCTCGCCGCGCCGGCACTTATATTCGCAGGGATGGATGCAGATACGGCCGCAGACTGCCGGAAACGGATTGCGTTCGCGAATGATTGCAACAGATTTTTCATATTCGCCTTCGGCTATGGCGGCCACATAATTGGGCACATCAATGCCGGCCGGGCAGGCATGCTGGCAGGCCGAAATAACCATGGAGTCGCACACGGCCCCGGCACAGCGGTGTTCCTTGATGTGGTCTTCGTATTCCCTGAGAAAGTATTTTAACGTCGACAGGGCCGGCTTGGGGCAGGCCTGCCCCAAGCCGCACAGAGACGCCTCGGTCAGGGTTTCGCCCAGCTCCCGGATGGTGTCGATATCTTCCAGGCGGCCCTGGCCGGCTGTGATACGCGTCAGGATCTCCAGCAGCTGGGTCGTGCCCAGACGGCAGGGTGCGCATTTGCCGCAGGACTCTGATTGGGTGAAGCTTAAGAAAAAGCGGGCGATTTCAACCATGCAGTTGTTTTCATCCATCACCACCATGCCGCCCGAACCCATGATGGCACCGATTCTCTGAACAGTGTCGTAATCGATTTCCAGGTTCAAAAACTGGGCCGGCACGCAGCCGCCGGCGGGTCCGCCCATCTGAACCGCTTTAAACGCCCGGCCTTTGGGGATGCCGCCGCCGATATCGAAAATTACCTCTTTGACGGTGGCTCCGATGGGCACCTCCACCAGGCCGGTATTGTTGACCTTGCCGGCCAGCGAAAATATTTTGGTGCCCTTGCTGTCGGCGGTGCCGACCTCACCGTACCAGTCGGCCCCGTTTTTGACGATCAGCGGAACATTGGCCCAGGTCTCCACGTTGTTGATATTGGTGGGTTTGCCGTCGATGCCGGCCTGGGCCGGGAAAGGCGGTCTGGCCCGCGGCATACCGCGCTGGCCTTCAATCGAGGCCATCAGGGCCGTTTCTTCACCGCAAACAAAGGCCCCGGCGCCTAATCTGAGTGACAGATCGAAATTAAATCCGGTGCCGAGGATGTTTTCTCCCAGCAGACCCAGCTCTTTGGCCTCGTCAATCGCAAGGGTCAGGTGGTCGACGGCAATGGGATATTCTTCCCGCACGTAGATGTAGCCGTATTCGCTGCCCATGGCGTAAGCGCCGAGCAGCATGCCTTCCAGAACAGCGTGGGGATCGCCTTCTAAAATGGCACGGTCCATGAATGCACCCGGATCACCCTCGTCGGCGTTGCATACCACGTATTTGGGCCGGCCCTCGGACTGCCGGGCAAATTTCCATTTGAGCCCGGTGGGAAACCCGGCGCCGCCGCGGCCCCTGAGCTTGGCCGCCAGCACTTCCTCGATGACCTGCTCGGGTTTCATTTTGGACAGTGCTTTGACCAGTGCCTGGTAGCCGCCGGCGGCAATGTAATGTTCGATTTTGGTGGGATCGATGCGGCCGCAATTTGCCAGGACCCGGCGTTCCTGCTTGGCATAAAAGGGGATCTGGTTGCGGTGAAAAATCGGCTGGAAGGTTTTCGGCACACGATAGGCCAGCCGGTCGATCAGCTGGTTTTTTTTCAAGGTCTGGCCGACAATCGCAACGGCGTCATTGGGCTCCACTTCCTGATATTGAATGCCCATTGGCTCGATGGCGATCACCGGCGCTTTGGCACAGAATCCGTGGCAGCCGGTGGCACGAACTTCAACCTGTCGCGCGAGGCCCTGACTTTTGACCTCATCGTTTAATGCCTCCAGAACGCCGGCCGCACCGTACGCGCGACAGCCGGTCATGCACACGTGCACTTCGACAATGCCTTCTTCTCTGCGGGATAAAATATTGTTGCGGAGCCACTCCAGCTGTCCGATGGTTGAAAGCTTCTCCATTTTATGCCACTCTCTCCCTTGATAGCGAATAAAACCGCCGTGATTTACGGAGGCTTTGGATAGGTTTTATCGTTAATCTTAGCTCATTAATACAAATCACTTCTTTTGATACTCTCCCAGGACGCTGTTGACCTTGGTCGGGGAAAGTTTACCGAAATAATCGCGGTTGATCATCATGGTCGGGGCCAGAAAACAGGCGCCCAGACAGGCGACGGTTTCCAGGGTAAACTGGTAATCCGGGCTGGTTTCACCCTCCTTGAGATCCAATTCTTTTTGCATCAACCTCAGAATACTGCGGCCGCCTTTGACGTGGCAGGCAGTGCCACGGCAGACCCGGCACACATATTTGCCCTTTGGTTTCAGCGAAAATCCGGAATAAAACGTGATGACGCCCTGGACCTGTGATGGGAACAGTTTCAGGGCCGCTGCAATCGGTTCAATCGTCTGCGGGGGGACGTAGCCATAAGTTTCCTGCACATCCTGCAGCAGGGGAATCAGCCCCCATTTTTCCTTTTGGTGCCGGCCAATGATCGCATCGAGTTTGGCAAGATCGACTTTGTGTGGATCCATATTATAGCCTCGGGTTACTGTGTTTGAACTTCTTTATGTTTGGTCGAAAATTTGACTGAAGTACCTTTTACGAATAGGCTCACGGCCTAAGGCTCAAGGTTTTAAACGGATGATAGTTTTTTCATAAACCGTGTGCCGTGCGCCCTGTGCCTTACGCCTTTTCTATTTTTACTTCGATTGTCTTCCAGCCGGCAGCGCTGGGGACCGTCAAATCTGACAGGTCGAATAGGTTCATGGCCTCGTTATTTTTAACCCCTGTGGGTACAAAAAGGTGACCTGGATTTAAGCCGGTTTTCATTTGGATTTCACGTGTCAACATGCCGAACTGAGAGTTGACAGTAACCGTATCGCCGTTATCAAGTTCGAGGTCGGCTGCGTCCCGGGGCGACATTTCAATTTTTCCGGCGGATGCAAATTCCCGCATACGTTCCGAGGCCCCGGTTCGGGTGCCGCTTCCCAGCTGATATCGCTGGGTGCCGACAATTGCCGTAAACGGATACTCCGGGTCGGCCGATTTGCCTTCGGTTGAAACCACCGGATAAAAAGAAATCAATTCATCTGCCGCTTTGGAATTGAACAGGGCCTTATCGCTGGTCGTTTCAAGCCAGGCTTGGCTGCTGCCGTAGAGTGAGGCATACAGCGGTATCAGCTGTCGGATTTCTTTTCTTATATTTGCGATGGATTCATCGGGCTGGCTGCCACCCAGTCTGGCTGCCAGCAGGTCTAGAATCTCCCAATCTGCTTTGGCTTTGCCGGGAGGCTGGACCACCGGATCGAAAGATTGAATTCGGCCTTCGAGATTGGTAACGGATCCTTGCTTTTCGCTGATAGCGGCTCCCGGCAGAACGGCATCTGCGATTTTAGCCGTAGCACTGCTGATAATATCCTGCACTACCAGAAGATCTAATTTTTGAAGTGCCTTTTGTACCCGGTCACTTTGCGGCAATGCCCGCAGCGGGTTTTCTCCCATGATGTAGAGGGCTTTCAAGCTGCCTTTTTCAGCCGCTTCAATCATGCGCACCATGTTAAGTCCGGCATCCGGTGAGAGATTTGTTTTCCAGTTTTTCTCCCACTTTTTTCTGGCTGTATCATCACCCAGGGATTGTCGGCCGGGAAGAAGATCCGGTGAAGCGCCCATATCCATGGCACCCGCCTGATTGTTTTCTTTGGCAAGAACGTAGATCCCGGCACCGGTGCTGCCCAGGCTGCCGGTCATCAAAGACAGATTGAGAACTGCCCCCAGCGTGTGCATGGCGTTATTTTGCTGGAGGATGCCGTGTCCGATGACAAAGGCGACCTTCTTACCTTTTAATAAATCAGCAGTTCCTTTGATGGCGTCCGTTGCCAGACCGGTTATGCCGCTGACCTTATCCATGTCCAGCGATGACAGGCCGTAGCGAAAAAGACTGAAACCTTCCGTGTAGCGGTCGATAAATTCGGGATCATAGGCTTCCTTTTCATGCAGCAGGGCGGCGATGCCGTTGAGCAGTTCAAGGTCAGTTTGGGGATTGATGGATAGCCACCTGCTTGCATAATTGGTTAATTCCGTTTGGCGGGGATCCACCACAATCAATGGAATACCCTGGTGAGCCGCTCTTTTGAGATAGTAGCTGACTACCGGAGCCGAATGGTTGGGATCTGCTCCCAGAGATAAAATAACCTCGGCTTGGGCCAGGTCGGCCAGTCGATTCACCCGATATCCGCCATTCGTTTTCTCATCAAAAACTTTCAGCAGGGATTGGCCGAAAATGTAGCCGCCGTTGTCCACATTATTCGTGCCGATGAATAACCGGGCAATTTTTTGAAAGAGATAATTTTCTTCATTCGAGCATTTGGAAGAGCCCAGAAAGGCAATGCTCTGGGGACCGTTTTCGTGTTTAATGTCCATTAATCGGCCGGCTACCAGCTCCAGCGCCTCCTCCCAGGATGCCGGGACCAGGTTTTCTTCATGGTCAGCGTTGTTTTTGCGAAGCAGGGGGGCGACCAGGCGATCGGTTGCATTTAAAAAATCGTGGGCAAAGTGTCCCCGGACACACAGGGTTGCACCATTGACACTTTGCGGCAAATGGGCCGGATTGACTTCGATAATATGGTCGTCTGCGGCGCCCATGGCCAGGTTGCAGCCGACGCCGCAGAAACCGCAAATTGAATCCGATTCGAATGCCGGGCTTCCCACAAAGCGGGAATTTTTGGTTGACAGGGCCCCGGTCGGGCACAGGCTGACGCAGGTGCCGCAGAATGTGCAGCTGGATTGCTCCAGGCCCAATTCATGGGCGGTGGCCGGGCGGGACCCGAAACCGCGCAGGTTGTAGTCGATGGCCCCAACAACCACCAGCTCGTGATCGGCCCGGATGCATTTACCGCACAGGATACATTTGCTGAGATCCCGGATCATAAATGGATTGGCCTGTTCGAGAGGCTTGAAATTGGGCATGGGGTAGAGGTCTGTCTCGCCGATTCCCAAATTGGCAGCCACCTGGCGCAGCTGGCAGCTGTTGCCCTTGCTGCAGACAATGCAGGATTCCGGGTGTTCGGCAATCATGAGCCGCACGATGTTGCGACGATGTTTGACGATGCGCGGGGATGCGGTTTGTAAAACCATGTCCCGGGCGGTCGGGGTGACACAGGAGGCCATCAGGCGCCCGGTGTTTTCATCTTCCACCAGGCACATGCGGCAGGCGCCAAAGGGCTTTAGGTCCGGATGATGACAGAGCCTGGGAATTTTTATGCCATGTCGTTCAGCAGCGTCCAGAATGCTCATTCCGGCAGGACAGGTGATCTTCTTGCCGTCGATGGTCAAAGGGATGGTATCCAAGGGACAATCTCCTTTTTAATACAAACTTTGAAATTGTATCTTAAGAAGAGATAACAGGCGTTAAAATGTTAATCGACAGGGAGTACTGGAGTATTGGAGTTTTGGAAAGATTTATTAAATTCGGATTTTGATCCTTATTTATCCAAAACTCCATTACTCCATCACTCCGGCCTATTATTTCCTGGCTCTAATGTCATCTAATATAGACAAGTATGATGCCATAATAAATTTGGAAGTTACTTGAGCTTCGCTGCGTCCAGGTAGAGTTTGAGATTTTCTTCCGCTCCGATCGTGATAATGTGAACCCCCTGGCACAGGTCCTTAAGTCCGGTCACGATGTCATTAAAAATTTCAATGCTGGCTTTTTGCCGGTTGGGCGCCCGGGTCAGCTTCTGGATGATCCATTCCGGGACCATGCCGGATTTGATATGGCGGTTGAGAAAGCGCGCCATGCCGGCGGTCCGCAAAATCATAACTTCTGCAATCACCGGAACATTAAAGGTTTCCGCCTGTTTCAAAAACTTGGCAAACTGATCCACATCGAAAATCGGCGTCGTCAGGAAATATCCGGTGCCCAGTTTGGTCATCTCCTCCATTTCTTTCATTTCAAGATCCGGCACGTTTTTGCCCCAGGAGGATTCCACGCCGGACCCGACCAGGAAATCGGCCTTCGAATCAAGGGTATCTCCTTCGACCGTCTGCCCTTGCCGGATATGCTCCAGGACGGACTGCAGTTTACCGGCGTCTACGTGGAAAAACATCATTTCCTGTAAACTGTCGCCGGTGATGCGATAATCTTCGGTAAAGACCAGTAGATTGTCAATCCCGGCACTATGGGCGTCCACCAGATCTTTTTGCAGCTGCAGACGATTTTTGTCCCGGGTGGTGGTCTGGTAAATCGGTTCGAGCTGGTTGGTATTTAACAGTTCACAGGTCTTGATGGTGTCGCCAACAATACCTTCAAATTCCACTTCGGATAGAGACACGCCGTCGACCCGTCCGCGCACCTGGCTCAAACTGCGGACTAAATCTTCCGGTTCCTGATCAACCGGCGCCTGGACTTCCGACGTGACCACAAATTTCTTTTTTTGCAAGGCTTCTTTAAGCTTCATAATTGCCCCCGTTTGGAATGAATAATGAATATTGACTATTGAATAATGAAGGAGTCCTTTCGATTTAAAATTATAAAATTAAATGACCGAGCCAAGCGAATTCCTCGATTAGTCATTATTCATTAGACATTTTTCATTTAATTAGCGCAGTCCCAGCAATCTCGCTACTTCTTCCTTCAGTTGCGGCAATGGAAATGGCTTGGAGAAGCAGGCGTCGGCGCCGTGCTCCTTCATTTTTTTAAATTTTTCTTCGTCCAGATATGCAGATAAGACGATAATTTTGGTGTTCTGGGTTTCCGGATTTTCTTTGATCTTTTTACAAACCTCATAGCCCTTGATATCGGGCATCATTATATCGAGGATCAGCAGATGGGGTGCAAAATGGTTGACCTGCAGACCGGCTTCGAATCCGTCCGAAGCGGATATCACCTCATAATCAAATTCGTCTTCCTCCAGGGCCTGGACGATCGTCTCAACGATAATGGGGTCATCATCGACCACCAGAATTTTTTGCTTCACCTCGGTCGGCTCTTCAGCGGGAACCGGGATGCCCTGTTTGTGCATGAATGCCAGCAAATCCGACCGGTTGATGCGACGATGGCCTCCCACGGTCTTGTAAGCCTTGATATGACCGGATTCGACCCAGTTAATTATGGTTTTGGGAGACACATTGCAGAACTGGCTGGCTTTAAATACGGTGAGTACGTCCTCCATGATCGGCTCCTTCTGTTTTTACAGTTATTATAGTTTTTATAGTTATTTTAAATAAAACAGTTTGTCAAGTATTTTTTTATTTTAGCAATATTTTATTTAGTATACTGATTTAATTAAACTAATTTAAAAGAAATAGAATTTTATCAAAAACAAAATACAATTATTATAGTTATTGCAGAATAAATATGTGGCAAGGAATATATTACGATGGAAAGGCGGATTAAAATTAATTTGAATCTTCAAGTTCCCGGGGGTTTACCTCACTATTCATACTGGCCAAGATCAAATCCTGTAACCGGCTGATATCGGTAGGTAGAAACGTCGGGGAAACCTTCCGGCAAGTGCAAGCCTTTCAGCTTGTCAGAGAAAGTAAAGGCAAGGAAGCCACGCCTTCAGGATGGAAGCCCGCTAAATTGACCCTGAAGCCCGGCCCGGATCTCGTTGGAAAAGTCTGGGAAGTTTGGAAAACCGATATGGCGTTCGATTAAATTAAATGAGGGGTCGGGTTTTTTTTAAAGACGACCCGCTACGTGGGTAATCGCCACCGAAACCGCATGAACTCAGACAGCATCCGTTTTCCGGTAGCGATCACCCACTCCGCTTGAACAGTAGCCCAACGCCGAAAACTCCTCGGCCCCTCAATTAAAAAATACTCAATTGGTTTTAACGCAATTGGGATATAACTGCCGGCGCGATATATGGCGATTATGCATGTTATGCAGAGACAGCAGAAGCCAGCGAGCGCAGAATAAAATAGCAGGAAGTTGCGCCGGCATCCTGGTGTCCGATGGTCCTTTCTCCCAGGCGGCTGGCGCGGCCCATTTTAGCCAGCATGTCTGTGGTGGATTCCATGCCCTGTTTGGCAGCCTGTTCAAAGTCCGCCAGGGCTCCTGCCAGGGATTTGCCTTCTTTTTCGGCTGCTTCGATAGCCCTTACGGCCGGTGAGAGAGTGTCGATCAGGGTTTTATCACCCAGACTGGCTTTACCGATATCCAGAATGCCCTGTTCGCCGGTTTGAAAAATCCTTACCAGGTCGTCCAGATCGACCTCGCTTTTGCCGGCACTTTCCTGGGACAGTTTCAGAAAAAAAGTTCCGTACAAAGCGCCCATCGCACCACCGACCGAGTTTAATACCACCATACCGACATCCTTGAAAAGCGATCCGACATCCGCGGCTGAGGTTACGGCCAGTTTTTTCTTCACTTCCCGAAAGCACTTGGCCATGTTGACCCCGTGGTCTCCATCGCCGATGGCGCCGTCCAGGTCCGAGAGGTATTCTTTTTCATCTTCGATGGTTTCGCACATGCTTTCCAGAGCTTTTAACATTTGTGGTGTTGTGATGGCATCGGTCATGGTCCTATTTTCCTTTTAAGCGGATTAGGTGTTTTGTGGCAAAATATCGACAATTTGCGGTCTATGTTATGTTGCCGTATGCGATGAAAAATAAAAGGTTTCAGGTTTCAGGTGTCAGGGAGTGGAGATGCTGCACACTGAAACTTCGAATGAAACTTCACAGAATTAAATAGCGAACCGCAGAATATCGAATGTCGAAGGGTGGAATCGCTTCGCTCAGGCATTTTTATAAATTAGATAGAATTCCTTTAATCCAGCAACCCAGTATCAGATAACAGAGAACAGAAGTCAGAAGACAGAAATTCCGACTTCGAACCGCCTTGCGCTGCATGCTATGCCCCATGCACTTGGCTCGCGGTCCTAAAATTCCACCTTCACCGTTATTTCCGCGTCCTATACCTCTGCCTTATTCACATAATTAAAACCGATAGGATTCCACAATTCGTCATTCGTCATTCGAAATTCGTCATTCCATTGTGCCCCGCACCCCGCACCTCGTAACCCGTACCTCGCACCCCACAACCCGCACCCCGCTAATTACCCAATCACCTTAAAGCATGGGCTATCCGCCGGAGCTGCCAGCAGCTCTTTTAATTCCGCATCCAGCTTCATCAGGGTGACTGAAAAGCCTGCCATTTCAAGGCCGGTAAAAAACTCACCGACCAAGGAATGACCCACTTTAATGCCCCTTTCGTCCAGCATCTGTTTGACCTTGCGATAGCAGATGTACAATTCTAATTGGGGCGTGCCACCCAGCCCGTTGATCAAGACGGCGACTTCATCGCCGGACTGGTACGGCAGGTCTTCAATGACCTCGAGGGCCATTTTTTCGGTAACCTCGTCGGCCGTCAGCATTTTAATTTTTGCGGTTCCGGCCTCACCATGATGGCCCACCGCATATTCCATTTCGTCTTCGGCCAGGGTAAAGGTCGGTGACCCTTTGGCCGGTACCGTGCAGGGTGAAAGGGCGACACCCAGGGTGCGGGTATTGCTATTTACTTTTTCCACCGCCGCTTTGCATTCCTGCAAACTGCCGCCGGCTGCCGCCTTGGCGCCGGCTACCTTCCAGGCCAGAAAGGAACCCACAACACCGCGGCGCTTGTTTGCCTCTTCTTTGGGACCGGATCCCACATCGTCGGTGCCGATAACCTGTTCGACTTCAATGCCCTCGGCTTTGGCCATGTCGGCCGCCAGTTGAAAATTCATGACGTCGCCGGCATAATTCCCTAAAAGAAACAATACCCCTTTGCCGGCATTGGCCGCTTTGGCCGCTTCGAAACAGGCCAACGGCGGCGGAGACGTAAATATTTCACCGACTGCCACCGCATCGAGCATGCCCTGGCCGACAAAGCCGATGAACGCCGGCTTATGGCCTGAGCCACCGCCGGTGACGACCCCGACCTTGTCCGCTACGGGCGCATCGGTTCGAACCACCGTTCTGGCCGTATCCAATTTGTGAACATACTTTTTGTGGACATCCAGAAAACCTTCCAGCATTTCATCCACCACATCATACGGATCGTTGATGAATTTTTTCATAGTCATCCTCCAAATTTAGTAAATATTGAAAATTTTCGATTGAATATTGAAGATTTAAGGTTCGCCTCCGGCGGATCTATTTTAAAAAAGAAGGAGCGAAGCGACATCCACAAATATTCAATTTACAATATTCAATTTTCAATTCTCATTTGTCATGCTCAGTGGCATAATCATAGATCCGCTGGATTTTGGATTCCGAACGCCCGCCGGGCTCATACTCGGCCTTCATCCAGATGCTCACCAGGCTCTTGGCCAGTTGAACGCCTGTGACCTGCTCGCCCAGGGTCATAATATTGGCATTATTGCTTTTTATCGAACGTTCGGTGGAATAGGCATCCGCACAGAGCGCCGCATACGCGCCGGGTACCTTGTTGGCCGTGATGCACATGCCGATTCCGGTGCCGCACATCAATATGCCGCGACCATTTTTGCCGGATGCCACGGCTTCTGCCACATCTATGGCCACATTGGCATAAATTGGATCCTCACTGCCGAAATCTTCACATTCATATCCCAGCTCGGCCAGATGTTTGATAATGGCCTCTTTAAGTCCCGCTGCGTTGGGGTCACAGCCGATTGCTATTTTTTTCATTTGTGCGTCTCCTCATATATTGTAACAGTTTGGGTGTTTAAAAGAAGCCGCGAATTAACACGAATTTCCACGAAGTTTAATTTTTCAATATAAGTGCCCCTGCTTTTGGCGATTGATAAATTCGTGATAATTCGTGTCAATTCGTGGCTAACTATATTTTAACAGGCTAAAATCATTCCTTTTATTTAATTTAAAATCCCCTGCTCAAATTGCCAGAGCGGTTTTGACGAAATTTACAGATCTTTCCATCACCTGCCGGATCTCCTCTAAGTCGACCGGCAGCGATGCCCTGCGTGGTGAGGCATCCGGCGCCCGCCTGATCCTCAATGGGATCTCAAGTGATATCGGCACCGGCTCCGAGAGGCCTGCCAGCTCTTTTAATATCTTTTGGTAATCGATGGTGCCTTTCCCAATTTCCGTGAAATACCATCCGGAGTCATCGAAGGCAACATCTTTTACATGATAATGGACGGCACAGTCGCGCACAAATTTATAATCTTCCTCCGGTCGTATTTTTTCAAAACAATGGGACAACAGATTGCCGAAGTCGTAATTTATTTTTACATTTTCATAATCGATTTCTTCAATCAGATTTGCGGCCGGCTCACCGGAGTCCATAATATTGGCTTTGCCGTCTCCCGGATTTTCTAGAACAATTACCATTTTCAATCCGGTTGCTGTTTGTCCCAATGCCTTAATATTTTGCATGAATTGTTTTTTGTTCTGCAGCGGGGCAGCGTTGGATACGATATATTTTGCGCCAAGCTTTTTGGCGAATGCCATGCGATTTTTAAATACCGCAACAATCCCGTCCCGCGACAGGTCCACATGGGATGAGAAGGAAAGACACTTTAAATTGTGCTCGGTCAGCAGTGTTGTGATCTTGGCGGCATTGTCGTCATTAAAATAGTCTTCGGTGAAAGGGTCCGTGTAGCCTTCGATAAACGCTATTTCAACCAGATCGACACCGGCCCGGGAGATTTCTTTGAAGGCGGTTGCCAGATCGTAGCCGTCATAGGCGGCCGTGCTGATTAGAATCGGATTATTCATTATTTCAGGGAGAATAAATTGTTTTCGATAAATTGCCAGGTTTTCAAATAATCGTCGCCGGATATCAGGCGTTCAAATTCCGCGTTGTCGATCTGCTCCAAAAGTCGCCAGATCTTGTTGGAAATTCTGCTGTTGGCTTCAAATGTTCCGATAATATCCCAGCGGGTGGGTGAGGTATCCGAAGTCATATAGTCCTGGTAGTCGTACTTTTTTAGGTAGTAAAGAAATTCGATATATTCCAGGAAATGCTTGGTGCCGCAGAAGTAGTCCCAATCCCATTTGCCGTCGTTGTCGTTGATGTGGATATAGGCTTTGTAAGGACTTTCGGACAGCAGCACAAAGGCTTCGGCCGGGTTTTCGTTGCCGTACATGGAGTGCCCGAAGTCAAGGGTGATCCCCATGTCCTTGTTTTGAATATCGTTGAGCAGGCACAGGGCTTTAGCCGCCGTGTCGACAAAACAGCGCCCCCTGGTCTCACTGGGTTTGTATTCGACGAAGAGCGGAATTTCCGGACGGTGGGCTCCGGCTTCTCCGAATGCATCCACCAGGTATTTCCAGGTGCGGGCATAATCATACTGAAAGGAAAACTCGTAGCCGTCACCGAGCGGGCAGCACGTGACCTTGTCGGCGCCGACGCCGGCGGCAAAATCTTTGGCCTCCTTGATGAAGCGCACCGCTTTATCACGGATGTCCTTATTGTGGGACGTTAATCCGCCATTGCGAAATTCCGGTTCGGCCTTTACATTAACGTTAACCGCTGCTACCTTTAAGTCATGTTTCTTCAGAAGTTCTCTGGTGTCCAGCGGATCACTGACTTCGTATGGATAGACGATTTCAACGCCATCGTAGCCGTCAATTTCAGTCATCAGCTCGAATTTTTGATCCAATTCAAGCGGCTTGTTATATTCGTGAAAACGGTCTTTGGTTTTGGATAAAAAGCCGGTAATAATGGCCATATTCAACATAACACCCTCCTTGTCCGGGCAAGCCGGTATTGACTATTGAAAATTGAAGATTGAATATTTGTGGATGTCGCTTTGCTCCGTCATCTTTATTGATATTATCGCCGAGATTACTTTTTAAACATTCAAAAGTTTTTCAATAAACATGCGGCCTTCACTGTATTGCTGCCGGACTGCCTCCGGTTGGCATACGATTTCAATATCAAAGGATCCCCGGTAGCCGGCGGCATTAAGTTCGGTCATAATCCGGGGCCAGTCGATGGATCCCGCTCCGGGGGGCAGAGAAAAATTTTCATGTCCAATAAAAATTTAACGAAATACAATTATATTTTTCTGACAGGATCAACCGGATGGGCAGGATATTGCCATACTATTAATCCGTCAAAAGAATACGTCATTCCGGCCGCAGCGAAGCGGAGAGCCGGAATCCAGCAGAAGCCTCGGTATTACTGGATTCCCACCTTCGCGGGAATGACTGGGTGGTGATCATTTGTTGCTCTTTTTAATTGCCAGGTTAATAAGTAAAAAGATCCTGATAATTTTGTTAATCCCGTCTAAATCAATGTTTCAAATAAGTGAATCTAGTCAATTTGGTTTTCTCTGATCAGCTTCATTCTGACCGAGTTCAGACCGAAGGAACCACCTTGCGGCGATTCAGAACCTGCTTGGGTCATTGGAATTTGAAGATTATTTGTTATTTGTATTTTGGTGCTTGGAATTTTTATAATCAAAGACTCAACTAAACCCTATAGTTGCATAAAATTTTGAAATCCAACTTAGCTGCTGCAATGAAGACCATTGAAAGTATTGACTGATCCCGGTTTCTGGATACTGGATGTCGTTGAAATTCACCGATAGTGTACTGTTAGATATCCAGCATCAAGTATCAAGCATCCAGCATCTGCCCGGAAAAAGCAA
>CACVKW010000733.1 GCA_902749685.1 Olavius sp. associated proteobacterium Delta 1
TGCGAGTACACGCCGGTGATCATCGCCACGGCCGAATACGGGGGCTCGATCAGCCCGGCCGGGGCGGTGGGGGTGACCTATGACGGCTCCCAGACATTTACCATCACGCCCGATGCCGGCAACACCGTGCGCAATGTGTGGGTGGACGGCGTGTGGCAAGGGGCCCAAACCACTTTTGAATTTACCAATGTTCAAACCGACCACCGGATCGTGGCGGTTTTCAATGCGGACTTTGAAAACTGTGTCGACATTCCCGACATTCCGCTGGATGCCTGGTACCGGTCGGCGCCGGCCAATGTCATGTTTGTGCTCGACGATTCGGGCAGCATGGACTGGGAGTTTATGACCACTGCCGATGACGGTCTGTTCGACGGCTACTACCGCTATGTGTTCGATGATCCGGGCGACAACCTGTACGGGCGGGAGTTGCCCGATGACCGGCGCATGCAGTGGAAGTCGCAGTGGGCGGGCTACAA
>CACVKW010000734.1 GCA_902749685.1 Olavius sp. associated proteobacterium Delta 1
AATAGAGATTATGGGTAGGTCTTACATAAGAGGCGGCCAAAAGTGTCATAAAATCAATGGGTTGCAACAAATTCGATGGTTTAGGCCTGAAACTCCAGTTAAAGAATAATCTCCAACTGCCTTCGCTCTATCCAATATTTAATATTTAAGACGCGACCCTCATCTTTTCCCCACCGCCAACTTATAATCTGATCAGCGTCCCGTAACTACCCCCTAAACTATTACCTCATTAAACTTTTGGCTTTCTTTAAATATTGTTCTGCCAAATCGTTTATAAATAATGCTTCATTATTTTTATCGAATATGGTCATCCCCACATAATTATAACCACCTTTAATATATTCTTTTTTCCATTGCTGTCCAAAATAATTTGAAAATCAAATACTGCCTTTAATAAAAACAGGCAGTTATAAACGGGAAATTAGTGATTTAGAAATCAGGTTG
>CACVKW010000735.1 GCA_902749685.1 Olavius sp. associated proteobacterium Delta 1
AGAGGAGGTTTCCGCCTTGGGCTTCGAGCCCGTGCCTGAGTTTCTTCCTCCCGCCAAGTTTAAGTCGGATAATAAGTTGGTGCACAGACACCGTATTTTGACAAGGCTGATGATTCTTGGCATTTTTTAATTTCATTTTCTACCGAAACAGGAGGCGTTATGAACCATTATTTTTTAGGCATTGATGCCAGTAAAGGGTATTCAGATTTCGTTATGCTCAATGCAAAAAAACAAACCGTGATCGAAAATTTCCAGCTCGATGATACCTTCGATGGACATGCTCGGCTTTATGAGCTGCTTCACAGCTTCAATAAAGATAATCCTGAAGCCACCATCTATGTCGCCGTGGAAAGTACCGGTGGCTACGAAAACAACTGGTTTCAGTCATTGCTCAAATTCCAGGGCAGCTTACCCATCAAAACTGCTCACCTAAATCCGTTGGGGGTCAGCCACAACAGCAAGGCCGATCTCAAACGCAATACCACCGATAAGATCAGTGCCCAAAATGTGGCCGAATATATGAT
>CACVKW010000736.1 GCA_902749685.1 Olavius sp. associated proteobacterium Delta 1
GGCTGAAAATTACCAGCGATTTAGACATCTATTTCACTCAAAGCACGAAAAAAAACCCAAACCGATCAAAGGCTTGGATGGAATGTATTCGTTAAAGCGACTATCTGAA
>CACVKW010000737.1 GCA_902749685.1 Olavius sp. associated proteobacterium Delta 1
CGCCTCGGTTAATCGGCCATAGGTGGCATCTTCAGGCGGTTTGTCGGAACTTAAAAAAACACCACTCCATGTTCGGTTTAGTTCGGCTAATGATATCATCAAATGATGTTTCTGTTGAGCATCGTATACCATGGCCCGGCTGGCGTTGATCGCTTCAAGAACCTGGAAATGGCCGCCGGCTCCATCCTTGCCGGTGAAATGATGAATAATGGCCGGGGTTGGGATTTGAGCAGAAAAATCAGCGCTCGATCGAAACGCATGAAGCCGATAGCCATGTTGGTTGGCCAAATCGACCAGTTCCTGAACGCTGACACCTTTGGCCGATGCCGGCTGAATGTGTCCGACGGCAGCGGC
>CACVKW010000738.1 GCA_902749685.1 Olavius sp. associated proteobacterium Delta 1
CAATCGGGGTTCGATTGTGAACCTGTACGGCCGCAATATCGAGGATGATAACGGGGTGTCACATTTGTACCTTCCGGGATCTCGGTCCGGACTGGTCAATCGGCAGGCGGTGAAACGTTCCCAATCCATTCTTTTGACCGAATCGATCATCGATGCCCTGTCTCTTTATGACCAGGGCTTTAAGAACGTGATGCCCATCTATGGGGTCAATGGTCTTTTGGATGAGCACCTTTCTTTTTTTAACCGCAAAGTCAAGGAAGCCTACCTGGTCTTCGATGCCGACGATGCCGGCCGCAACGCCGTCGATACTGTATCTTTGCGATTAAAAGAAAAAGGGGTTGCGTCTTATGCGGTGGAACTGCCGGTCAAGGACGTCAATGTATTTTTTAAGCGCCACACGCCCGAGCAGTTCGAGCAGCTTCTCAAAAAAGCCAATCCCAAATCCCTTGAGCACTCCGACAAGGTGAGAAAGCGGGTGCAGAACCTTTATCAGCAAACCGAGCATGGCTTTATTGTGGGCTACGGCGATCGGCAATATGAAATCAAAGGTATCCAAAGAGGCGACACCCAGCTTAAGACCACTATCAAGGTATCCAAGGACGTGCAGGGCAACCTGCCCTTTGAGCTGACCACCATTGACCTTTACTCCTCACGTTCCCGGAGCTGGTTTGCCAAGCTGTGTGCGGGCTTGTTTGAAGCCGCCGAGGAGCTGATCAAAGAGGATTTAGGCCGCATCCTGACCTTAGTTGAGGAATATAAGCCCAAAGAGAAAAAAGCCACCAGGCAGGAGCTGACAAAAGCAGAAAAGCAAGAAGCGTTCAAGCTGCTCAAAAGCAAGGATATCTTCTCTGAGATCCTGTCCGATTTGGAGACCATGGGGGTAACCGGCGAACAGACCAATAAGCTTGTGGGTTATCTGGCGGCTGTCTCCCGCAAGCTGGATGAACCCCTGTCCGTTTTGATCCAATCCAGAAGCGCTGCCGGCAAGTCCACGCTGCAGGATGCCATCCTGTCTTTGGTTCCGGAAGAAGATTATGTCAAATACACCCGCATCACCGACCAGGCCTTGTTTTACAAGGATGAAGACTCGTTGGTCCACAGGATCCTTGCCATCGAAGAAGAAATGGGCATGGGCGGGGCAGCCTACTCGATCAGA
>CACVKW010000739.1 GCA_902749685.1 Olavius sp. associated proteobacterium Delta 1
AGTTAACCCTATAGTTGCATAAAATTTTGAAATCCAACTTCGCTGCTGCAATGAAGACCATTGAAAGTATTGACTGATCCTGGATTCTGGTTTCTGGATA
>CACVKW010000740.1 GCA_902749685.1 Olavius sp. associated proteobacterium Delta 1
ATCCATCATCGATGCGTTAACGCTTTATGACCAGGGCTTTAAGAATGTGGTCCCCATTTACGGTGTCAACGGACTTCTCGATGAGCATCTTTCTTTGTTCAGACGCAAAGTTAAATCAGCTTACCTGGTCTTTGATGCCGATGATGCCGGCCGTAAAGCCACCGAGGCAGTATCATTGCGGTTAAAAGAAAAAGGGATCATGCCCTATGCGGTAGACTTGCCGGTCAAGGATGTAAATATCTTCTTTAAGCGCCACACCCCGGAAGAGTTTGAGCAGCTTCTTACAAAGGCCAATCCGGGATCCATTGAACAGTCAGCCAAGGTCAGCAAGCGGGAACAAAGGCTGTACGTGAAAACGGACCATGGTTTTATTGTCGGTTACGGCGAGCGGCAATATGAGGTCAAAGGCATCCAGCGGGCCGACACCCAGCTTAAGGTGACCATTAAAGCGTCGGCGGATGTGGCAGGCTCCATGCCGTTTGAGTTGTCCACCATCGATCTTTACTCATCACGTTCCCGGGTCTGGTTTGGCAAATTGTGTGCGGATCTGTTCGGGGCAGCTGAAGAACTTATTAAGGAGGACATCGGCAAGATCTTAAACCATGCGGAGTCCTGGCAGCCTAAAAAGCAACAGACAGCGGTCAGTGAACCGAGCAAGGCAGAGAAAGCCGAGGCGCTCAGGTTTTTGAAAAGTGTGGATATGTTTGCTGAGATCCTGTCCGACTTAGAGACCATCGGTGTTACCGGCGAGCAGACCAACAAGCTGGTGGGGTATCTTGCGGCCGTGTCCCGCAAGCTGGATGAGCCGTTGTCGGTGTTGATCCAGTCGCGAAGTGCTGCGGGAAAATCCACGCTGCAGGATGTGATCTTATCGCTGGTTCCCGAAGAAGATTACGTCAAATACACCCGGATTACCGATCAGGCCTTGTTTTACAAGGACGAAGACTCTTTGGTTCATAAGATCCTTGCCATTGAAGAAGAGCTGGGCATGGGCGGAGCAGCGTATTCGATCCGCAATATCCAATCATCGAAAAAGATCACAGTGGCAGCCACCGGCAAGGATCCGGGGACCGGCAAGATGAAAACCGAGGAGTACACGGTCAACGGACCTGTGGCGGTGATGATCACCACCACGGCTGCCGAGCTGGAAGGTGAGACCGCGTCCCGGTTTTTGTTTTTAACCATCGATGAATCAACAAAAATGACCGAGGCCATCCACCGCATGCAGCGGGAGGCGGAAACCCTTGACGGTCTGATTAGAAAAAAGAAAAGCGAGCACATCATCAAAAAGCACCACACGGCCCAAAGGCTTTTAAAGCCGCTGGCGGTGGTCAACCCCTTCACCGCGTATCTGAGCTATCCCAATCGTTCTTTAAGAACCCGCAGGGATCATAAAAAGTACCTGGGACTGATCCGTACGGTCGCCTATCTGCATCAATATCAAAGAAAGGTACAGACGGTGGAAGTTGAGGGCAAGCCGGTGGACTACATTGAAGTGACACTGGAGGATATCGATTGCGCCAACCGGCTGGCCAATGAGGTTCTGGGTCAATGCCTGGATGAGTTGGCCCCGCCTACACGGACATTGCTGTCCGGCATCTACAAGATGGTTAAAGAAATATCTGCCAAGCAAAAGAGCGCCATTGACGAGATCTTTTTTACCCGGCGCATGATCCGCGAATACACCGGCTGGACCGATTGGCAGATAAGGGCTCACATCAAGCAGCTTGAAGATCTGGAATATTTGCACATTCGCATCGGCGCCCAGGGCAAGCAGTACGCCTATGCACTCAATTACCGGGGGCAGGGAGAAGACGGCGGCAAGTGCTATCTGAATTTAACCCCGGTGGAGGAGATCAAAAAGTTGATGAACAAAAAGAAAGGTGGCTGAACTTCGAGGGAGAAAATCTCACTTCGAGGGCATTTTAACAACTACGAGGGTACTTCGAGGTTCAACAGGTTGAGACTATCTCTTTGCAATTAAAAGAAAAAGTAAACTACGTGGTGACTGAGCCAGGAGAAAGAGAGGGGAGGGGGAGGGGTCAGGAAGTCGGAAGGTCGAATGCGGAATGGGGAATTGAAAATGGATTTATTTGTTGCGGTGGCTGAGTACAAGAAACAGTTGAAGGTAAGGGGTTATGCGCAAAGCACCATCGCTGCCTATACCCATAACCTGGATTTGTTCAAGCGCTACTTGCAAGACAACGAATTATTTGATCTGAGAAAGGTGACCCACCAGGTGATCGTTGAATACCAGCAAAAGGTGATTGCAGAGCCGATCAGCATGGAATCCAAAGCCCATAAGATCCGGCCGGTCAAGCGTCTGTTTGAGTATCTGACCGAAACCCACCGGCTGCTGATCAATCCCACCGAAGGCATTGTTGAGACTTCGCGAAAAAACCGCAAGCCGGGGCAGGTGATCAGTGTGGATGAAATGAACAAGTTGCTCGATCAGCCCAACCTGTCATTGCGTCCTCATCTGCGCAACAAGGCTATCATAGAGATCCTTTACGCCACCGGCATTCGCCTCGATGAGCTGGTGAGCCTTAAAGTCTATGACGTGGACTTAAAGGATAAAGTGTTTCACATCCAGGGCAAGGGCCGCAAACAGCGGGTGGTCCCCATGGGAAAGCGTGCGGCCGGGTATCTTAAAGAATACCTGGAAAAGATCCGCCCCTGGTGGGCCCGGAGAAGCCCCAAAGAAAGAAGCTTGTTTTTAAACCACCACGGGCAGCCGCTGTCCAGGGACAGCGTTCAAGCCTTTATCCGTAAATACCGGTTATCGGCCGGCATCAAAAAACCGGTGTCGCCGCACACCTTCAGAAGAAGCTGCGCCACCCACATGCTGCAGCAGGGTGCCGACATCCGCTATATCCAGAAGCTGCTGGGGCATCGGCATCTGAGTACCACCCAGATCTATACCAAGGTTGTGCCGACTGAAGTTAAGGAAACCCATAATAAAACGCACCCAGGTGTTACAGGCACACGGCGCAAGGCTAAAGGCCCAGGGTCAAAAAAGGATGAAAGCTATGAAGATTAGAGAACTCATTGCCGATTATTTAAAATATATGAAGGCGCTTGGCCGATCGTACTACACCATTAAAGTTGCCAAATATGAAATAAGAGCCCTGGTTGATTTTATGGAAAAAGAAAAGCTTTACAACGTCGAAGATATGACCGGGGATGTGCTCAGAGAGTATCAGGAGGAGCTGGCCTTCCGCCTGACGGCAAAGGGACGGCTGCTGAGTCTGGGAACCCAGTCGAAGATGCTGAGCATGATCCGGGGCTTTACAAAGTATTTAAAGCAAAAGGATTATTTGATGCATGACCCCGGGAAAAGTATCAGGCTTCCTAAAAAAGCCAAACGCCTGCCCAAAGCCATCTTAAACCAATCGGAAATAAAAAAACTGATCAATGCACCGGATATGCAGACCAATCGGGGGTACCGAAACCGGATCGTATTAGAAATCCTTTATGATACCGGTATCAGGCGATCGGAGGTGGCTGATATAAAATTGATCGATTTGGATCTAGATGCCGGCTACATCCATATCAGTGGAAAAGGAAACAAAGAGCGAGTGGTTCCGCTGAGCAAGCGGGTGTGTGAGATCGTGCAAAACTATATCCTGGCAGTGCGTTCATCATTTTTAATTGGCAAAGATCCCGGTTATCTGATTTTAAATCGTTGGGGGCAAAAGATGGATCCCAACGGTGTGTGGGCGGTGGTCAAGCGCTGCACCCATCTTGCTCGATTAAAAAAGAATGCAACCACCCATACGCTGCGCCACACGTGCGCAACTCACATGCTCAAAAACGGAGCGCCGATCCGGCACCTGCAAAAAATGCTGGGACACGAGTCGTTGGAATCAACCCAGATCTATACCCATGTCACCATCAACGACCTGAAAGCAATCCACGCCAAATATCACCCTTCCGAAACGTTGTAAAACCGCTTAAAATATGGTTTTCTCAGGTATTGGCTGACATGAGATCATCCAACCTGGGGCAGCTGAGAGATCCGGAAAAATGCGGAACAGCCGCGGATTGGATGAAATCCGGTTTTTTTGCCCGCAGCCCTGCTAAAGACGTGATCTTGGGCCGATTTAATTTAACATTCCCCACCCACCCTCCAAAGAAATAAGGAAGCCGCTTATCGATTTTAGTGGTCCCGGCTGGCGTGCTAAATGCTCACTGATTACATAAACACGCGTTATCAGACGGCGCACCTTAGAATCTTTTTAAAAATAGATTGCTCTGTTTGATAACGACTGATTATGTAAGAACTGCATTTAGCAT
>CACVKW010000741.1 GCA_902749685.1 Olavius sp. associated proteobacterium Delta 1
AACAACCACCCTACATATAAGGAGGATTTTTTTCAATGACTCGTATTATTACTCACTTTATGACTCATTCTAAACCCGTTTTTGGACAAGAGTGATCAATTGATATATCTCATACCTATTCATTTCGGGCTGTAAAAGAAGCAAAATAGAAACTCAATTATTCCGTATAGTTCCTCCTGAAATCTTGTAAAAGAAGCAAAATAGGGCCTTGATAATTCCGTAAAGTAACCAAATAGAGATCCAATTATTCCCAGTTCCTTCCTTGATTCACTATTCAAATTTTTTTGATAACTATCAAATTTTTTGTGGCAAAGTTTTTATAAGATTAATTCCTGAAAAATCTTTATGTGGAATTCTATGGAAAACCAAGGATTTTTCCTGAAAAAAATATTTTGTATACATGGAGGTGTATAAACCATGCATAATAAGAAAGGAGTAGCCGTAATTGGAGTCCTACTTCTTGTCCTTGCAGTTATTGGCGGACTTTCAGCCGGCAAATGGGCAATGGACAATTGGGACAATTGGTTCGGCGGAGAGAAAGACGCGCTTAGCGTTGCTGGAGACAAAGCAGCAGGACAATCTGATGAAAATGTTGCAGTTGTGCACACAGTTGATGTCGGAGATGCTGGAACACTATACCTTGAGGGCTACACAGGCTCATGGGGAGATGCTGGAGCTAGAGCTGAGGTATACCCTACCTATACAGTTATGAATGATGGTGTGACAATCGTCAACGATGCTCAGGCAAACAGCACATCAAAGGTTAAGGCAGGAGATGTGCTTGATGTCTATGGAACAGGAGCATCCTACTATGTTGATCCTCTTGAGGGTTACGTGATGGATGGCGAGACTGCTTCTGTAGAGCTTGATGCATACGCTGTTGTTGCAACAACTGATCTTGTTATCACTGTCTATGATAAGGACGAGAACGCTCTTACCGCTGACGATGACGACGAGAACACTGCTGACTATGCTGGAGGAAACGTGTTGGCTAACGACATGGAGACCTACTATGCAAAGCTTGAGCAGACTGGCGCTGACAAAAGCTTCCAGCTCTTCGGAATATGCACATATATTCTAGGAGATGAAGCTGACGACTTCGAGCTCGTCGAGAAAGGATGGAAGGAAGTGAATGTTCCAGAGAAGCTGGATGATACCTCAATCACCCTGGCTGACGACGGACTCGCTAACACCACTGAGAAGGGATTTAAGCACTGCTACATCCCAGAGGATGAGGAGCCTATCCATCTACAGGAGAACGACGATACAGACAAGATCAAGTTCGTGTTTGACTCTGACGACTCAACACAGCCAGCAGCTAACGGAGACACATACTTCGGAGCTGTCTTCATGGATGGAAGCTACAGCGTTGACAAGGACGGAAACGTGGAGTTTGGCTTCTTCATGGATGATGACACTGAAGATCCTGGTGCTGTCGGAATCGATGAGAACCCTGAGACAACTGTCAACGGACTGGACACAGCTTTCGCTGTAGAGCCTCAGTAAGCCTTCGCTTACACCCCCTTTTTTCTTTTTTTTTATTTTCATTCACGCAATCAAGTAGTGGTGAGGCGATACACGAATGTTCGGAGTCCAACTTTTAACTTCATTGGCAGGCCTTCTGGCTCTGTTCTATTCTGAAAAATATTATCCGATCCTCAAGAACATATTCTTATTCCTCCTATTCTATTTTTCACTCATAGCTTTCACTCTCAGCGAGAAAGTCGGCTATTTTTACCTATTCGGCCTAATGTTCTACATGATCCTCGAAATCATATTAGGCAAGCTTTTCGAGCAGCAGAGCGATAGCGCAGATCTTAACGGCAAAGAAGAATCTGGAGGGAAAGTTGAAGGCTACGCTTTCGAGATCTTCGGTGTCTTTGTCATGGCCGGCCTCTTTATTATTGCAACGATCATGTCGGCTTCAAAAGGCCAAATGATGGGTGTTGCCACTCTCGCAGTTGAGTCAGTCTCATCCTGGCAGTCCAACCTGACTTTGATGTTTTCACCATTCCTGTCAGGAGCATTGGGAATCATTGAGAACTATGTATTTTTCGGTATATTTATCGCTTTCCTTTCCGCGAAAGATTTTTTTGCCGCCCCTATCACTGCACTGGCAATGGTCCCAGGCCTTCAGTACCTTGGAAGTGTCGCGAAGCTGATAGCTATGATTGCGCCTTTCCTCCTTGTGCCTTTGCTTTTCGGTGTGTTTCACGTCACAGCGTATTTGTTTGATTGGGACAAGATGTTGTGGGCTTCCCTTATGATGGGGCTCATGATCGCGTCCTATTACATAACAAACAAAGATATGACTGCAGCTAACCTTTTCCATTTCAGTTGGAATTTCACTATTACTGCAGGTCAGACACTTTCAATAATCGGATAAATGAGGTGATTGTTCAAATGATACCAAGAAAACACGGATTTTTAGGTAACCCAGTTGTGCTGATCATGATGATAGTAGTGGTGCTTGTGTTGATAATCTTTGCCGGCTTTGCTTTCGCTAAGAACGGGAATGGATTCAGGAACTTATTTTATGATGATGTCGTGAGCGGCACTGAAGTCGCTGATGGTTGCAAGCCTAAGAAGTATGTAGCGCAGCTTCACGGTTCGTTGGATCTCATCAATGACTATGTTGGCTTCTCAGGTTGGGAGATGACCTACATCGATACTCATATTGACGATATTTCCTGGCAGCAGCTCGGCATATTCAGTGACGAGTTCGACTCAAAAATATGCCTTTATGACGTCCTGGCAAACGGAGATAATCCAGAAATGATTGATTGCGTGAGCATCGACGGAAAAGTCAGGAAAGGCGATATCAAGACATTCCCTTTCAGCTTCAGATACAACCTTTACGACAACGACTGCAACGGCGAGGTTGATGACCATACTTTCAACCTTGTTGCTGAAGTCAGCAGCGATGACGGATTTGAGAGGGCCGAGAAGACTGTGGCTATAGTGAACGGTCAGGCTGTATTCCAGAACGTGAAATACTGAGGTGATCAAGGATGAAAATGCTCTGTAATAGGAAAGGTTTCGGATGGGTGCTTTGGCTCCTGATCATATTGGCTGCAATCTACTTATCCATCGGACTGCTGTTGTCTCTCTATGTGGGATTCAAGACTGGGTTTTGGTCCATGGAGGTCCTGTTTAAATGGCCATACATATTGTGGATAATAGGCAATCCACCACAAACATATTGAGGTGATTATGAATGAAAAAAACTATTATATCGATCATCATGATGGTGATCATGCTCTGCAGCACAATGCTTGTTGCAGGCGTCGGTGAGTACGCAGGTGAGGCAACATACGACCCTGACATGGATGTCGGGGGCAGAGATGCATATTTTTGGGAATCCTGGTTCATTGGGTCCCAGGACGATACCCTTGAGATAGGAGCGTACAAGAGCAACGGATTGTTCTCGACCAATTTTTACACTGGAGAGACAGCAACTCTCAAGTTTGACGAGACAACTTGGAACGTCCAGTGTGGATCAGCTAAGTTCGTCGTTGAGATCTACAGCCCTTCAGGATTTAAGGAAGCCAGGTATTATTGGCTCGGTCCTGTCAGCGGGAACAAGCATTTCAAGGGACAATTAAATTATCCTCTCAGCGCCCAATCAGGCACTTGGAGCTTTGTGGATTACGTATACTGTGTTGATCCTGCTTCCAGCATGAACCTTGAGCTTATCAGCAAGGCAAGCAAGATCGAGGTTTCCGTAACAGAACAAGGTTCTGAGGATACTTGCGACAAGGGCTATACTGGCCGGCCTTTCTGTGGTGATGGTGACGTTAAGCAGAACTACAGGAACTCTGACTGCAGCTTTGATCTCAAGCTTATAGAGGCCTGTGATTCCCCTAATTATTGTTTCAGCGGTGAATGCCATAAGCCTGAGTGCTCAAAGGACGGTGATTGCGAGTCCTGGCAGGAATGTAAAAAGAATGAGTGCGTCACAACTGAGGACTCAATCAATAATGATAAAGGATCTGGTGACGACAACACTGGTGATGAAAGGGCAGACGAAGGCTCTGGCACTGAGGACGACGAGGACGACTCAGACGATGATGATGGGGAAACAAAGCTGAACATTGGCTTGATCATGGGTCTTGTCCTGCTCGTTTTAGGGATCATCGCTGCAATATTCCTTCCAATCTTAGGAGTAGGAATGTTCGTCATCGGCCTGATCATGACAGGGGTCCAAGTCTATATGATGGTGGGTAAATAGGAAAAATGAAGAAAGCAGTACTCTTGATGCTGTTCGTCTTGTTCATAGCAGGATGCGCGAATGACGAGCTTAGTATCTACAACGCAATGACGGCAAAGCCTTCAATCTCGGTCACTCCAGATGAATGTACGGCCTCGATATCCTGGAAGATGTACAAAGATGGATACTGTGACAACACATTCGGCAAGACCAATCCTCAGAATTCGTGGATCATCAGCGATAATTATGACGTCTATGATTATGAATGGGAAGCAACCCAATGCACTGTAGGGGGGAAAGAAGCCACTTGCTTCGGGACTCCTTGGAGCACTGGCTTCAAGGGTTATGATTGCAGCGTTGCTACCAGGGACACGTACAGGTCTTATAAAGTCAGATGGGAAGGAGCCCTCAAAGATGATAGGTGCCAGGTAGAGGAGCCTCCAGAAGTTGTTGTTGAGCCGGAAGAACCAGCTCAAGAGCCGCCTGCTGAAACCAATCCAGAAAAAACCTTAGATATACAGGATTCAGAGAACAACCCTAACCTTTGGTTGATCGGTGGTGCGTTGATATTGGCCGTGGCAGGCTTTGTCTTAACCGTAATAGGGTTGTTCCCGGTCGGCATACCAGTATTCCTCATAGGCCTCGCTGTTGTAATAATCCAAGCGGTATAGATCAGAGATACTAAAAAATGTGGTTCATATTATTGTTAGGGATTGTTGCCGTGTTCGCCCTCTGGCAATGGGTCAAGATGGGCTTCCCTTTAGGCCCGCCCGCAATAATAGTGTCTGTCTGGGGAATGCTGAAAGGAGCATGGTACTTTATGCTGACTCAGAGCATCTGGGTCGTCTTGTGGTACATCTTGTTGATCCTCTCAATAGAAATCGTGACGCCACCATACCTTATTGATGCTGAGGCGCTCATGGCGATCCCGCTCGGTATGTTTGTGAGTGATCATTGGGGAGTGCCTTTGGCTTGGGCGATAGGAGGGGCGTTCGCGGCAGTATTCCTCCTGGCGGCATGCATCATCGTGGCTCATTTCATGTTTGTCCGAAAATTTATTTAATACTGAGTTCGAGGTGAATGAATAATGAAACTGTTCAACAACAAGAAAGGCTTTTTGCCATTTATCCCTCCGATTATAGCTGCTTTAGCAGGGATACCGTGGATACTCTTTGGAGCAGGGGTATTTATACTGATCCTGCTTGCACTGATATACTTTGCGCTCGGAAAGATCATAGGCACAGGGCTAATAGTCGTAGGAATCATAGCAATCTTTAAACTAAGCTGGAAAATAGGGCTTCCAATGATCCTGATAGGCCTACTTACCTTCATCAATCCATTCGGATGGGAAAATCTCGCTGCAGCCCCACTATCAATGATCGGATAAAATGAACTTCAAAAAAACCGCGTTGCTCGCATTGACCGCAATCCTATTAGTTTCCTTGCTGTCCGGGTGCGTACTTGCAGATTCTGGAGAGGACGAAGGAAAGAGCAAGGTCCGCCTCGGAGTCGGAATCACGCTCGTGCTTGCAGGATTTGTAGCTTTTGCAAAGATGGATGGCGGAAGTATAGTTTTCCTGGTGTTCGCCACCCAAGGCGTGACTCAAATCATCGAATATCTAATCTGAAAATGCCAAACTCAAAACTATTCATTTTGGCGAAATGGTTTTTTGTCGTCTTAGGAATACTGTCTTTCGGGGTATTGATCCACGAAGGCGTTCATGTCTTGCAAAGCAAGAACCCAGAAAGCATCTGCTTGGATCTGAACGTGGCATATGAAGGGGGAATAATGCTGACCCATGTCAGCCACATCCCTTGGGCCGACAATGACGAGATGAGCGCATGGAAAGTCAAGACCGAATTTTGTGCCTATGCCGCACAATTCATAATCACAGGCCTCCTTATTTGCGGAATAGCATACCATGAAGGAAAGGAGAAGGGTATGAACAAAAAGCTCGAAGAACTACTGTTACAAAAATGAAGAAAACACTTATATTCACGATATTGATGATAGCATGCTGCAGTGTAATTTTTGCAGCGGCCCCAACTCTCAATGAAGTTGGAATAAGGCCGGCAAGCCCTTACACAAACGATGACTTGATAGGTTACTGTAATGCGTCAGACACGGACGGAGATAACCTGACTTATTATTATAAGTGGTACTTGAATGATACATTGAATTCTTCTGGGTGGCATGACGGTTTTTGTTATCAGGAAACTCCTAATGTGGCTACTACTTGTGGCGGATTAAATACAGGCACTTATGTTGCTGGCGGATTTTGGGGAGGAGCAGGCCCAAGTAATAAATTTATAGATGGAGATTGGGATACGGCTGCGTTTGGTGGAAATTTCGGATGGGTTTTTGTTAATTATACTAAACCCGCAGGAGCCAGGAGTACTAGTTTGTGGCAAATAGGTACAGGGAGCGCCGCAACTGGTAATACGATATTAAATAAAACAATACCTGTCGATTGTTGGAATCAAGATATATTACAGTTCATTGCTGTCCAAAATAATTTGAAAATCAAATACTGCCTTTAATAAAAACAGGCAGTTATAAACGGGAAATTAGTGATTTAGAAATCAGGTTGTAC
>CACVKW010000742.1 GCA_902749685.1 Olavius sp. associated proteobacterium Delta 1
CGTCAATGCCTGCAAAGACAAAGGCGCCAGTGCAAAAGAATACCGCTTTAACCGCAGGCAGATCCGCGAATACAGCGGATGGAGTGACTTCCAGATCAGAACCCACATCCGCCAGCTTGAAGAATTGGAATAC
>CACVKW010000743.1 GCA_902749685.1 Olavius sp. associated proteobacterium Delta 1
ATCTAACAGGACACTATCGGTGAATTTCAACGACATCCAGGATCCAGAAACCAGAATCCAGGATCAGTCAATACTGTCAATGGTCTTCATTGCAGCAGCTAAGTTGGATTTCAAAATTTTATGCAACTATAGGGATAATTCAGCGGCTTGCTGATTCGAGAGTGGTGTAGGGTGTAGGGTTTAAGGTAAAAGGAATAGGGATTTTAACGGGACACAGATTATCACAGATTTTCACTGGTTAGTAATGACTAAAATCGGATTTCATCTTTTTTCTATTCCGAAACCCGCATTCCGAAATCCGAAATCTTATAACTATACATAGTCGGCTTATTATCATGCAATTCTTAAACCCATACATGCTGCTAACTTTAGGGATCATCCCCGTCCTCATTATCATCCACACCCTGAAGCCGAAACCCAGACAGGTCGATGTTACCAACCTCTTTTTGTGGGATACGGTCTTAAGAGAAAGAAGCTACAATTTGAGCTTTGAACGCTTTAAAAATAACCTACCGCTTATTTTGCAAATCCTCATCGTGATCCTGGCGGCCTTGGCACTGGCCAATCCCACCCGGACTTATTTGACCGCCAAAAAGGGCAATATGATTCTCGTCATTGATACCAGCGCCAGCATGAAAACCAAAGCCGGAACAGGTATACGCTTTGACCTGGCTCGACAAAAAGCCCTGCAATTGGTTGAAGAAAGGGATCAAGGCCAACAAGTTCTTATTGTGGAAGCCGGCAGGCAGCCATTCGTTAAAACCGGCTTTACAAACAATGCGGATCAAGCGCAGGCCCAGGTAAAAAAACTCCGGCCTTCGGACGCCCCCGCCGATTTAGAACCAGCCATATACCTGGCGCTTTCCTTTGTTGATTCCGCTCAAGAAGATTTACTTTATCTGATTACCGATGGTGCCGGCAAAGATCTCTCAGACCTGGTAAAAAGTCATCCTAAAATCAGGCCAATCATCATTTCCGGTGGTGAACATAATGTCGGAATTACAAAATTTGAATTCCGACAGAATGTCGCTCTCGGTGATCAATATCAATTCATGCTTGAGATAAAAAATTTCGATCTCTCCCCGATTGAATGTTCCATCCGCTTGTCGATTGACAGGAGCGTGTTACTTGAGCGTGTCATTTCGTTCGAAGCTCAAGAAAAGCAGGTAATGATTATTCCTTACTCGGGTCTCATTAACGGAATTGCCAGGGCAACTCTCGAAATCGAGGATGACTTTGCAGTTGATAACCAGGCCTATCTGTCTTTGAATGCAGCAAAAGAGATTTGGGTTTTACTGGTTTCGAAAGGAAATCTCTTTTTAGAAAAACTGCTGGCAGCATACCCGAATTTTAGAGTCAATTCCGTTAAAGAAATCATACCCTCCTCGTGGTCCGAACAGACGGCGCGCCATGATATCGTAATTGTTGACCGCATGGATTTTCCTGAAACCGACCGGGGCAACTTTCTACTCATTGACGCCTATTCACCCTCCATCCCGCTATTTAAAACCGGCCGGGTTCGTTTACCTGAGATTCTGGCCTGGAACCGTAAAAACCCTTTGATGGCCAATGTAAATCTAAGCGGGTTGGTCGTCGAAGAAAGTACAAAACTGCAGACAGACAGGCAATTGCAACCGGTGATTGAATCAGCCCGGACGGGATTGATGTACGCTTTTGAAGAAAATGGATTGCGGGCCGTACTTTTAGGCTTTGATTTTACCAGATCCGATCTTCCATTAAAAGTCGCCTTTCCGGTGATGATGAGCAATATTTTCAACTGGCTCAATCCGTATAAGCTTGAATTTTCAATATTACAAACCCAGGCTGGAGAGGCTTTTGATATATATTTTAATCCCCAAACAGATATCATATACACCCGGGCTCCGTATGAAAAATGGGATAAACACCCAGTTAAGATGAACCCCTTCAGATATTCCAACACCGGCACAGTGGGCATCTATACGATAGCTGAAAACGGCAAAGAGCGCTATTTTACAGTAAATCTGGCCGATGAGTCCGAGTCCGACATAAACTCAATATCCCTTGAACACCGGACCGAGCAAATTGAACGACCTTCGGATTCAGCACAGATTGCCGCACAGCAGCCTTTATGGATGCTTCTTATCATAATGGGTTGTGCGTTGCTGATGATTGAGTGGTATTCATGGTTGAAATTGAGGAGATAAAAGCGAATCCTCCTGCGGCGGACAAGTATCGAATAGCGAACCGCAGAATATCGAATGTCGAACTAAGGCATTCTATCTATTTGAGGTAGCGCGGTGTTTATACTAGACAAACCAATATATTTGATCCTCTGGCTTCTGATACCCTTCATCTGGCTGATGATGAGACGATCATCGGCCGATGACCAATTATCCAAACAGAAAATGGCTATGGTCGTTATCAGGTCGTTTCTGTTAATTGTTTTGGGCCTGGCCTTATCGGACCCAAAACATTTGCGTCATTCCGATCAGGTTAATGTTTTTTTCTGCCTGGATGTTTCGGAAAGTATTCCGGGCGATCAGAAGCTAAAAGCCGAAGCATTTATTGAACAGGTTGCGGCCGAAATGCAAGGTGAAGATCAGGCCGGTTTGATCGTATTTGGCAAGCATCCTTCGATAGAGATATCTTTGAAAACCAAGCTCGACGCACTGAACATAAAATCAATCGTAAATCCTCACAACACCAATATTCATGATGCGCTTCAGCTTGCCATCGGCAGACTTCCCCGGCAAGGCAAAAATAGAATTGTGCTCTTTAGCGACGGTAATCAAAATATGCAGCGTTCGCGGAACATGGCTTACCTGGCGGGATCTCTTGGGATCGAAATTTACCCGGTGCCGTTAGCCACCTGGTTTGGCAAAAACGAAGCCTTTATTAAATCTCTGGAGACGCCTTCAAATGTCGCTTTAGAGACGCCTTTTGAAATCAGATTGATCGCCATCAGCTCGGTAAAAAACAGCGGTGAACTGGTTATGGTTAAAAACGGGAACCTGCTTGTCCGGCAGCCAATAGAGCTGAAGGCCGGGACAAATGTATTCGCCTTTGCGGAAACGCTTTCTGAGCCCGGCCTTTATCTATACAAGGCCGTGATAAATTTATCTGAGGATACATTTTTTCAGAACAATGAAGGACTTTCCTTCACTAAGGCAACCCGCAAAGCACGAATTTTGTATCTGACAGATAAGGAGCCGGGCTCCAACTATCTGATCGAAGCACTGCAGGTGCAGGGATTGGATATCGACCTTAAGCATATCAAAAATATCCCGGGCTCTTTTCATGGATTGGTAGATTATAACGCCATTATTCTTGACAACGTTTCGGGACGCTCCATCTCGTTTTCAACCATGGAGCAAATTGAAAGATACGTTAAGGATACCGGTGGCGGCCTGATAATGATCGGCGGCGATACTAGTTTTGGGGCCGGCTATTATAAGAAAACCCCGGTCGAAAAGGCATTGCCGGTATTTATGGATACACCGACGGATATCAAGCTATCCGAGCTATATCTTATTTTTGTGATTGATAAATCCTCCAGTATGACATCCAGCTATAAAGATAAGAGCAAACTGGAATTGGCTAAAATCGCTGCATTTTCATCCATCGAAATGTTGAGCCCGATAGACAGCGTTGGCATTGTGACCTTTGATACGGAATTTAGCTGGACGGTTCCGATAACCACCGCCGGTGAACGGTCCAAAATTGCCGAACACCTGTCTCGGATAACGGAAGGTGGCGGGACGGATCTGTATCCGGCTTTAAAAGATGTCCAGAAAGTCCTCGACCGGATTACTTCCGGCAGAAAGCATGTGATTGTCCTGTCCGACGGCGAGACGGAAGAAGCGGATTTCGAATCACTGGTTCAGTCCATGCGCGCATCCGGTATTTCGATTTCAACCGTGTCGATCGGACAGGGTGCAAATATTGCGTTAATGAGTTCCATTGCCGAATGGGGCATGGGAAGAGCATATTACACCGATGACCCCAACAGCATACCGAAAATATTTACCAGCGAAACTAAAATTATCAGTAAAAAAACGGTCACGGAAAAAACCATGCAACCGGCTGTAAAAAAATCCGATGAAATACTGCAGGGACTGGTCAATGTCAGGCTGCCGGCGATCTATGGTCAGGTAATAACCTATCCCAAACCGGGATCCAACCTGTTGATTGAAACCGAACAGGGCCCGCTGCTGGCTGCCTGGCAATACGGACTGGGGCGCAGTGTTGCATTTACATCCGACCTGTCGAATCGGTGGGGCAAAGACTGGGTCAAATGGAAGGATTACGGCAAGTTTACATCCCAGATGGTAAAGTGGGCCCAACGCAAAGAAACAGGCAGGCAATTTACTGCCGCCATAGACAGCAAGGGGAAAAAAAGAAATTTCCTGGTTGATGTCACCACCGATCAAAACCGTTTTGTAAACTATTTGGAGTTGAACACCCATGTTCATTTACCATCGGGCAATGATCAAACTTTTGCAATGGAGCAGACTGCGCCGGGCAGATATGTCGCCGCGTTTCCCGCCGAAGAAATTGGTCCTTACTATTTTAGCGTTTACAGCAACTCGGGTGAGTATGCCGCAACGCCCCGGACATTCGGCTTTGGCATTCCCTATACCGAAGAATTTAATAGCACTGCTGTTGATGAAGACTTACTGGAAGATCTGGCCACAACTACCAACGGCAGGCTGCTGGCCATCGACAATATTCCCGTCGATCTTTTTAAAGATAAATCCGACTCAAAACAGACGGCGACTCCAGTCTGGCCCTACCTTATTATGATCTTTTTGCTGCTGCTGATTGCAGATGTTGCTGCCAGAAAACTTCTTGCCTGATTTTGCATGAAAATAGTTTCATATTGACGGATAACTATCTTTCCAATAAACAATAATGTCGAAACAGCCGACCGCTTTCACAACGATAGCAAGCATTCTGTAAAAATGGCAGGAAAGGAAAACTTTGGCGGCAATGCGTTCAATTTCAGGTGGGGTGATCTGGGTTTTACTGGCACCGCTGCTTTATGCCGGCATGAGTATATCCGCTAAATTGGCCGGGACCTACCTGAGCGTCTGGCAGATCGGGGTGGGTCGGTTTGTCTTCGGGCTGTTGGTGGTTCCAATAATTGTCTGGTCTTTGGGGCTGAACCTGTGGGGGCGACAGCGTTATCTCCTGACGTTGCGCGGTCTCTGCGGATCGGTGGCATTTCTGCTGCTGGTGGCATCCTTCAAGCGGATCCCGCTCTCTCTGGCGATGGTCCTTTTCTACCTCTATCCGGCCTTTACAACGCTGCTGTCGCCCTGGATCACCGGCGAGCCGCCGGCCAAATCAAGCTGGCTCCTTATTGGCAGCGCTTTCATTGGCACCAGCCTGATCCTCTGGCCCCATGAAGCCTCCGCGACGTTGAATGCGGGCCACCTGTTTGCCGTAATCGCATCGGTGCTGTGTGCCCTGACGCTGCTGCTGGTTCGACGCCTGGGTAAAGACAACAACATTTACACCTTATTTTTCTATCTTTGCATAACCGGCACCCTTGCCGGTCTGGGCCCCTTGCTGATGCAGGATACTGCCATCCTGCCCCAGTCTTCAGCGGCGTGGGTAAGCGCTGCGGCAGTGGCTATTTTTTCAATAGCCGCCCAGCTGACCATCAACCAGGCCTTGATCCGCATACCCGCTGCCACGGTCAGCATCATGATGACGGCCGAAGTTCCTCTGATCGCCGCCTTTGGCGTACTATATCTGGGTGAGCCGCTCAGCTGGCGCCTGATAGTCGGCGCCTCCCTCATCTTCGGCAGCGGTGTCGGCCTCAATCTGCTGCCGGCCAAATCAGATTAGAGTCATATTTGTGCTGTCATTGCATCATATGAAAAAATATTTTCGCCACAAAGACACGAAGAAAGATATTAACTTTGTATCAGCTTGTTATAGTTCACGAAAATGATATTGGATTCATGAAGTTTCATACAAGGAATACTGGATTCTAGCGACTTGATAAAAAAGGAGGCCTGATATGTCGCAAAAATCGTTGATCCCGAATATAAAAGCCTGTGTTTTTGATGCGTATGGAACATTGTTTGACGTCCATTCCGCTGTCGGAAAATATGATGAGCGCCTTGGCGAAGTCGCCGACCAGCTATCATCTGTCTGGCGCACCAAGCAGCTTGAATACACCTGGCTTCGCAGTCTGATGAAAAAGCACGTCGATTTCTGGCAGGTAACCCAGGACGGCCTTGATTACGCACTGGATGTTTTTGGTATCACGGACAAACCGTTGAGAGACGATCTTATCGATGCTTATCTTCATCTCAATTGCTATCCCGAGGTGCCGGATACGCTGGCAAAATTAAAAGACGGCGGCCGGCAGATAGCCATCCTTTCCAACGGATCACCGGCCATGCTTGAAGCCGTGGTTAAAAGCAGCGGGTTGGAGGATCTGGTCCAAACAATACTCTCTGTTGAAATGGTGGGAGTGTTTAAACCGGACCCTGCTGTTTACCAGCTGGCGGTCGATCGGCTTGGGGTGGCGGCGGCCGAGATTGTATTTATGTCCGCCAATGCCTGGGATGCCGTCGGTGCGACGGCCTTCGGCCTTCGAGTCGCCTGGATAAACCGGTTTGCCCAGCGATCGGAGCGTTTGTCGTTTCAACCGGATACAGAAATCAAAACGCTGGCCGAACTGCCTGATCTTTTAGGTGTTTAGCGGCACCGCAGCGGTGAAATGTTGTTGATGTTAAAAAGCCACGAATTAACACGAATTTTCACGAAATATTATTTATTTAAGTGACCCTGCTTTTGGCTATGGCAATAATTCGTGGTTATTCGTGCCAATTCGTGGCTAACTAATTTTTTAGAGGAATAAAAATATCTAGTAGACCTGAACTTCAGGCGGATAATTTTCCAAATATTTTAATTCACGGCTGACATCCCTGAATTTCATATCAAGATTTTTCAGCTCCGACCGAATTTTGCTCCTCTGCTCGTCCTTCAGATTAGCCGCGTAAAGCTCTTTTTCTTTTTTATGAATTTTTCTTTCAATGTTTCCCAGCTGATTTTGAAGCGAGGCGAGTTCTGATTCATACTGGTAAAGCTCTCTTCCATTTTCGTAGCCGGCGCGAAATTCCGGTTCGAACTCGGGTGGACAAACATAGCGGTAAGCCTGACCTTGACTTCCCAGTTCAAAGCCTTTGCGTCCCGTGCAGAAAGATTGGATGCCTTTATGGTAGCCGGCACGAAAATCAGGCTCAAGCTGGAGCGGACAAACAGACCTGTAAGGCAGTCCCTTTTGTCCCAGCTCAAAGCCCTTTTGCTCGCTGCAGTAATACTTCAAACCTTGGTCATGTCCATTGTAGTAAGCCTGGCGGTCCGCACTGATGCCATGCTCCAGGCAGGCTTTGGCACGGCCCTGAAATGTGGTGCGAGGTTTGCCCTGCCGGCCGTCCAGGCGGCCGATTTCATACCAGTCGGTCAGCAGGCAATCCTCCTTGGAAACTGAGGCACAGCCGGCAAAAATAAGCACAATTGCCATAATCGAGATAATACCAGTTGAATTTTTCATTGTTCTTTCCTTATCTTGAAATATTTATCCGAACATAGATCACTGGGCCTAAAATTCTGTCCATATCCGTCGATTATGGTAATAATCGGCCAAAATGCGGAAAACTTTAGCAAAGCGGCTTAATGATATAATTTAATATGTTAGGGCCGTTTCTTTTTGATGATTTCTGCTA
>CACVKW010000744.1 GCA_902749685.1 Olavius sp. associated proteobacterium Delta 1
CGTCACCGCCGCCGGGGCCATTTATTTCAAAACCGCTATAAGTCGATTGTCTGCGATGAAGATGCTTATTTTACAGAACTGGTGCGATACATTCATTTAAATCCGTTGCGGGCCAAGTTGGTTAACCCTAACATTGCATAAATTCTTGTCATCTAGCCCGGTCGTTATGCCTGAGATCGTTGCTTTTTCCGGGCTGATGCTGGATGCTTGATACTCGATGCTGGATATCTAACAGGACACTATCGGTGAATTTCAACG
>CACVKW010000745.1 GCA_902749685.1 Olavius sp. associated proteobacterium Delta 1
AATTAACAACCACCCTACATACAAGGAGGATTTTTTTCAATGACTCGTTTTACAACTCATTATATGACTCATTCTAAACTCGTTTTTGGACAAGAGTGAGATTTTCTAAAAAAAGTGGTGGTAATTAATCCAGATGTTATAATTTCGGGTTTGAGTAAATATACAATTTTACTACACTATGTTCTATTTTGGAAAAAAGTGTCCTTAATACATTGGAGTGAAGCGACATCAATAACAGAAAACAATATCAATTGGTTCAATAAAAAATACCTCAAAATGCACTTAAAGTTGCCAAAAGCATTCCTTTTTCCCGGGAAACTGGCCATGGAGTATCACCATAATTGCGGGTTTAGTCTTATAAACAATGTGTTTTATGCATCAAATAGTATTGACGGTATTTTTTCGATCACGGAAAATGAGTTTGAAGAAAAGTTTTCAAATATTAAACCATTAAAATTTTTATTTGTCGGGTCTTTTGTCAAAGAAAAGGGATTTGACCTTCTGAATGCCGTTTTTGTAAGATTGACGGAAAATAAATATAATTTTGAATTGCATGTTGCCGGAGACGGTCTAATTAAACCAACAGATGGAATTTTTAATCACGGATTTCTTTCAAAAATTGAGGCCCTTAGACTTTACAAAAAATGCCATGTGTTTCTTATGCCTTCCATTGCAGATTGCAACCCCTTGTCCTTAATCGAAGCAGCCAAAACTGGCAACGCTATATTAGCTTCCAGGGGAGTTGGCAATTACCCTGAATTTGTGAATGGAAATGGTTATGTCTTCGAAATTGGGAATGAAAACGAGCTTTTTATTGCCTGCACTAAAATTCTTGCTGCCAGTAAAGACAAATTAGCTAAAATGGCAAATAAATCAATAGAATTGACTTCTGAAATTTCACACGCGCATTCGGCCCAATCATTTTACAATGCAATTCGGCACGCCATAAATTAAGAACGATCATACAAATGCAATGAAACGATGTCGGGATACTCTATAGACCCTATAGTTGCATAAAATTTTGAAATCCAACTTCGCTGCTGCAATGAAGACCATTGAAAGTATTGACTGATCCTGGATTCTGGTTTCTGGATC
>CACVKW010000746.1 GCA_902749685.1 Olavius sp. associated proteobacterium Delta 1
ACAACCACCCTACATATAAGGAGGATTTTTTTCAATGACTCGTATTATTACTCACTTTATGACTCATTCTAAACCCGTTTTTGGACAAGAGTGAAAAATGGATAGAATTCATTCCTTCGATATTCTCTTCTCCAGCCATGCTCAATACGCTAGGCGCCATGCACTTTGCGCTCTGCTCTGCGCTTCCCACTTCAGTTCTTCCGCCTTCTGTTCTTCATCCGGTATCATCTCACCTTCCCAACTTCTTACCTTCTTTTTTCCGTCCTTTGTCTTCCGCCTTCTTTTAACCTCAATTCTCAAAATCCCCGGCCTTCAGCCACGGCGGTACAAGCTGTCTGGCAATGGTCAACACCGGACAGGAAAACCGATTTAATTCGACTCGCGGCAAAATCTCACTGGCAACGGTAATAAACTCCAGCGGCAAGCCGCTTTGGGCAGATAATTTCTGGACAAATTCATAGCCGTTGTAGATCTCGGCGGTATCCGTCTCGTTGATCAGATTAGCGTTGCCGATCAGGCCGGTGATCGTCAATTGGGCGGCTTTCTCTATTTCTTCACGGATTTTCAAACATCCCTCGATGGTACGGGACTGTGGACGCATTGGATTAACCACCTGCAGCAAATGAACCTGGACATCTTTAAACGCATCCGCCAGGGCGGCCAACACCATGGCACCGGCGTCATCTCCGCCGACATCCAACAGCGTTAGGCCGTCAGTTTTTTTTATCATACCTGCAACAACCGGGCTGAGTATCGGCAGGTCTGCATGCAGGAACTGCGGCGGCGGCAAAATCACCTCGACCCCCAGTTCCTCGAGTTGCGTTCGGGCCTCCCGGGTTCTAAAATATGGATTCACCAGATCCAGATCGGCAAGGCGGACATCCAGACCTGCTCGTTTGCGGTTCACGGCCAGATTGATCGAAACTTCCGTCTTGCCGCTGCCGTAATTACCGACAATACCGGCTATACCGCTTAAACTAATTTCCAAATTGCACCCAATACTGCGAACCAAAATTGAAAAAGCCCTTGGCCTTTCAGCCAGGCCTTGAACTTAACTAGGTAAAACAACAGAGTCTGTCGAATTTGATAATGTATGGGGAATTTAATTTTATGTCAAGCGTTTTCGGGGTTATTGCCGTAAGCATCAAAGTGACACCAGATGACGGGTGACGGTGATTCGCAAAGGTGAGACAGCCCCCTTCGAATAAGGTTTAAAAATTGTCGGGATCAATACTTTTGGAAGAACTCGCGTTAGATGTCAAGGATCATCAATTCCTCCCCAAAAATGATTTCGCCTTTAAAAATTCCGGCCACATCCGCGAGGCCCCGCTCTTTTGAACCGGGTTGGTCCAGATTAGGACCTTGATGCGCCAGAATAAGTCTCTTGGCTCCCGTTTGTTGAGCGAATTCAGCCGCAGCGACAGTCCCGCAAATCATCCTTGCTTCATTTTTTTTCATAGATGCCTGATGATCCCAGCAGTGTATCAAAAGCGTGTCACTGCCGGCGGCCAGCTCTTTTACGGAACGACAGGGTCCCGTATCGCTGGCAAATACGATGCTGCCGGCGATAAAGTCGACTCGGTAGGCCAGGGTTTGCATCCAGGGGTCAATATGTTGGGTTTTTGCAGCGGTGACAGTCCACCGCTCCCGCTTGATCACGTCGCCTGATTGGATATCGTTCACGATAACCGCCGGCTCCGGTCGTGGTAACACACCACCTCGATTTTCAAAAATTTCCTGGCTCCCGGGATGCTCCACCCGTGCTCTCCAATCGTGATGGAAGGCGCCCTCGGGTCCAATAAGCCGATCGGTGATCCATTCGGTGGGCGGCGGCCCCCACACCTGCAATGTATTTTCTTGACCGACACTCTGGTCCCAACGACACAGCAAAAGACAGGGATAGTCTACGTTATGATCGAAGTGATGATGACTAAAAAACAGATAATCAATCTGCGTCGGAAACAGCCCCATTTTTACCAGTTTATGTGTCGCAGCCGGTCCGCAATCAAACATCAGAAACTCGTCGCCGAGTTGCAGAACATAACATGTTCCAAATCGAGATTTGGTGGGCGTTGGCGTCCCTGAACTCACAAAATAGATCCGGTTCATATCATTCCTTTCAACCAACGACTTCGAGATTCCCTTCGGACCGTCGAACCTTTTTACTGGAACGGTAATTTTGGGCGACACCGATCGCAAGCAGAACAACTCCGGCGATATCTGTTGGAATATGCGATATCAACAACAAGACGCTTCCTGCAAATATCGCTAATCTGCTGAGCGGAGATAAAAAAGTTAGCAAAAACCCTTCCATGGCAGCCGAGAGTGCGATCGTTCCGACAAATGCAGTGGCAAAACTAAAAATGATAAAAGCTGCACTGCCTTCCATCAAAAGGGCGGCATTATAAACAAAAACGAAAGGCACAATATACTTCACGAATCCAAGTTTGGCGGCATTAACACCGGTCTTTATAACATTCGCCTCGGCAATAGCGGCACCGGCATAAGCTGCAAGGGCAACGGGCGGTGTAATGGCTGAAAGAAGACATGAATAAAATACAAACATATGCGCGGAAATTGGGCTTAATCCCACTTTAATAAGTGACGGCGCCGCGATCATCGCCACGATGATATAGGCCGGGGCTGTCGGCACCCCCATGCCGAGAATCAAGCAGGCCAACATGACAAGAAGTAGTAATAGCGGGAAAATACCTTGCGAAAGATTTAATATGATATCAACGAATTTTATTCCAAGACCGGTAATATCGAGACACCCCACAACAATCCCGGCACATGCACAACATGATGCAATGACCACCGCATTCCTGGCCCCTTTGATCAGGGCACTCAGGAATTCGTTGAAGTTGAGCCGGCTGGATTTGCGGGCCATCGCCACGATCAACAGGGCAATGATGGCGATAAAGGCCGCTCTGAATGGTGTGTACCCCCTGACAAGCACGAAAATAAGCAAAAATATGGGGATGATAAAATGAAATCCCTTATAGATGGTTTCTTTTAGCGGAGGAAGTTCGGAGCGCGGAATGCTCTTCAACCCCATCTTCAGGGCCTCGATATGGGTGGATGCAAATACAGCTGTAAAATAGAGCAGGGCCGGCAGCAAAGCCGCCTTACAGATGGAGAGATAGGACACCCCGATAATTTCGGCCATAATAAATGCGGCCGCTCCCATGATGGGCGGCATGATTTGGCCCCCGGCCGACGCCGCTGCCTCGACGCCCCCGGCATACTCGGGTTTGTATCCCATCTTCTTCATCAAAGGGATGGTAAAAGTGCCGGTGCCGTAGACATTGGCCACGGAATGTCCTGATATGGTTCCAAACAGGCCGCTGGCAATCACAGCTACTTTAGCCGGCCCGCCGGTTGCCCACCCCACAACGGAGAGGCTGAAATTAATAATGAACTTTCCGGCACCGGTTTGATCGAGCAGTGAGGCAAACATAATAAATAGAAACACAAATGTGGCCGATACACCGACCGGCACCCCGAATAGGGCATGGGGTGTCATGAACATATGGTCAATAAAGATGAGCAGGTTGGGCGATCTAATCGTGAACGGATACGGAAAAAACTGTCCAAAAAGCGTATATCCGACAAAACACAGCGCAACAATCGGCAGGGCCAGGCCCGCCACCCGTCGGGTCGCCTCGAGCACCAAAACCATGGTAATCCAGCCAAAGGATATATCGAAAATATTCATGGGGCCGGTGTACCACTCCCTAGTCGTGAAGCGATAATGATTAACCATCAAATAGATGTCGATGGCAAGACAAATGAGGGCCAAAGGGATATCGATTACAGCGGACTTTTCTTTGGACCACTTTTTGGATGCCGGCCAGTAAAGGAATGTCAAGATCATGAGGGTCATGAGGTGGATCGTACGCATACCATAAGCCTCGATAATACCAAACGCTCCGGTGTAGAGGTGAAATACCGATATACCGATGGCGATCAAGGCGGCCGATAATTTTATCGCATTGACAAGCGATGTTGGCTTTGGAAAGATACTTTCTTGCATGCGCTGCTCCCCCCATTGCAGTTTTCAATCTGTCCGGGCAGGCCGGTGGCCGGACAGATTGAAATTTAGCAAAAAACTACTTCATATAACCCATTTCTTGGTAATATTTCGCTGCTCCCGGATGCAGTGGAAGGAAGAGACCGGTGGGCATTCCCTTGGCCGTAAAACTCCTGAATGCGGCATGATGGTTGCGGTACTCATCGGCGCCTTCAGCCATGGCCTTGACGATGGCATATGCCACCTTATCCGATACCTTGGCGTTAATAATAATCTCACCGCTGCTTGCGGGGCAATCCACCGTATAATCGATGCCCTTGTAAAGGCCGGCCGGCATGGTGGCGGTTTTGGTTCCGGTTTTCTTATTGATGGCGTCCAGTAGTGCCGGGCTCCACTTCAAAACCTTCATGTCCCTTACGGTTGCCAATTCCATGGCCCAACCGGCTTTACCCAGTGCCGCGGCGCAGATTAGATCTGCATGACCGTCTTTGATCAAGGAAACGCCATCACCCCACTTGACGAAATTCACTTTTCCGCCCCACTTTTTTATGTCATCCCAGGTCACATTTTTCGAGGCCAATGCATTTCTGAACTGCATTTCAGTTACTGATCCCGGTGACAGCGTGCAAAGCCGAACCGGAATTTTCTTTTCGATCAATTCCTCTACCGAGTCCACCGGGAAGTCCTTGCGCGCATACATGAAGTAGTACATTGTGTCCTGAACACTGAACAGGGCTCTGACATCGGGAAAAGGTTTATTCAGCGGCGCAATACCCTTTTCTGCCAGGCCGCAAAGCGTATTGGCGGTGCTGGCAAGATCCAGCTCACCGACATTGACCCGGGTGATATTTCCCACCCAACCACCAGGTACAACCGTAATGCTGACTTTTTTATGCGCATTACTGACAATCTTGCTCACTCCGGTGAGCATCACAAAACCGGCACCACCCACGGCGCCTCCCCCGGCCCTTAGCACGGCACTTACATCGGAACCTGCGGTGGCAAACGGTACTGTTGAAAAGGAAAATAACATAACCAACAAAATGACGATTCCCAAAGATTTCAACCTCATAATTAAACCCCCTTTTCTGGTAGTTTGCCTTCGACCCCAACTCGAGTCAACGCACGTCAGTGCCCGGTACGTTGATCATGCAATCCCACCGCGGCGGGAATTGTCTGCCAAGAAAAGCTGGCGCGCTGCGTTGGAATATCGAAGGCAATGTTAAATTAACATACCTACGCCGAAGGATTTTCTACCGATTCCCGTCACGGGAAAAGACAGTCCTCAAAGTTTGCGTGGTTCACCTCCTTTCCTCTGATGACACCATATTTTACATGACAATTCGTTACAACCCTTTTAGATCCTTTTTTATGATTTTCCCATTTTCGTTCTTGGGCAAGCTCTCGATAAGCCGGATGAGCTTAGGGACCTTATACCGGCTAAGGCCCTTTTGGAGGCAAAAGTCGACAAGTTCCAGCTCTTTGGGAGGATTTTTATCTTTCTTGACCACGATAAAAGCCTTGACGGCTTCGCCCCATTTCGTATCCGGAACGCCAATGACAGCTGATTCGAGCACAGCGGGATGACTATCAAGGAATATTTCGACTTCCCTTGAATATATGTTGAAACCGCCGCTGATGATCATGTCTTTCTTGCGGTCAACAATATATAGATATCCGCCCTGATCCTGGCATCCCAGGTCCCCGGTGTGAAGCCAGCCGCCTCGATACGTCTCCTCAGTTGCTTCAGTTAGATTCAGGTAGCCCGGAGAGATATGCGGGCTTCGCAGCAGGATCTCACCGATCTGACCCGCCGGCACATCCGCATCGTTTTCATCAACGACACGTATTTCGAGCCCGATGGCCCTCGTTCCGGCAGAGCCCAGACGACCGACGATTTCCTGCTCGCCATCTAGAATATGCTCTTGCGGAGTCAGATGAGCAAGCGGTTGAACCGCTTCGGTAAGACCGTAGTTTTGCCGGAAGACATTGCCGAAAATTGCGACGGCTTCCCTTAACTTCGAGGTCGGCATCGGCGCGGTGCCATAAAAAACTCTATTTAGACTTCTCAGGGAATAGCTATGGATATTTTCTTGCTCCAGCAGCATGACGATCATGGTGGGAACTAAGAGGGTGCAGGTGACGTTTTCCTTCTCAATGGTTTCAAACAGGAGGGTCGGATCAAATTTGTCAAGAATAACGTGTTTGGCACCCTTCAAATAATAAGGTGTGGAATAGTAACCTGCCGCATGGGTCAGGGGGGCCACATGCAGAAAAACGTCATCTTTGCTGATCAACCTATCCGCGTTCATAAACACATGGGCAATCTGCTCCTTCCGATTGCGGTAGGTCATTATGACGCCACGCGGTTTGCCGGTTGTCCCCGAGGTGTAATGAATTCTGTAAATGTCATTTTCGTCAAATTCGAAGTTGGGTTCAGACGGGTCGGATGCGGCCAGGATCGATTCATAATCTTCATATATGCCGCTGTCCTCTCCATGGCATATAAAGTCTTTAACGGTGGGCAACTCCTGACGGATCGCTTCTACTTGATCCATAAACTCTGACCCGAAAATTAGAACCGTCGCTTGAGAGTCTCTCAAGATATCAATGTGTTGTGAGGCAGAATCACGGGTATTGAGCGGGACCATTACAATGCCTGCTTTCCACATTGCCAGAAAAAGCTCGAAGCTTTGATTGCAGTTGTATTGCAGACAGGCAATCCGGGTTCCTTTGGTGAAACCTTTATTAATGAGGCCCCAGGCCAATCTATTGGCACGTTGGTTTATTTCAGAATAGGTAAATGTTCGATCTTTATAAGCAATGCAGGTCCGATCTGGATATCGTTGGGCCGGGATACTTATCCATGCACTTGCATTGAATTTCATCACACCCCCCTCTTTACACCCCCGTGGAGCAAAAACAGATAAAAACCGATCCCGTCCTGTTTAGGATCATTTAAGGTTACCTTCTGACGTTTCATCCTTTAGCGTCCGTTCTGGATCTCCTTCAAGCCCAGCGGATTGCGCCGGGTAAAATCTTGATAGCGTTTTTTTGCCAGGAGCCACCGCTCCTTGTGGCGTTTCTCAATTGCACCGATAATTTCAACCGGCTGTCCGACGGCGATCACACCCGGAGAAATCGCCTGGCGCTCACGTACCAGTCCCATCTCACCGATAATGGTCCATTCGCCCACCGATGCGAAGTTGCTGACGGTGGCCCGGATGCCGATCACAGCAAATGCGTCGATGGTGGCATTGTGCAGCATGGCGCCGTGACCGATGGTGGCTTCCGGTCCGATGCGGCTCACAAAATCGGGACTCGTATGAATAATAACGCCTTCTTCAATGGCACTGCCCGCTTCGATGACAATGCTGCCATGGTCTCCCCGCAGAACAGCACCCCAGCCGACATAGCATTGCGGCCCGATTCGTACATCACCGATGACATCGGCGCTGGGAGCAATCCAGGCGGTTGGATCAACTGCTGGGAGCTTGCCTTCAAATTCATATAATGGCATAAAACCTCGCGGTCACTGCAGGCCTTTTAGTATATTCACCAGGCCGGCCAGAAGGATGTAACTGAATACGATTTTTAAAAACATATCTTTGGATACACACCGGCTGACACCATGCCCCAGCAACGTGCATACGACGAGAACCGGCAGGGTCATGGCCGCTATCTTCATCACCGGCAGGGTGATTCCTTTGCCAAACAGCACAATGTTTGCCAGTCGCAAAATTGTGGCGGTGATAAACACGGTCTGCAATGTGCTTTTGGCCAGTCTCGGATCCTTCTGGCGGGAATAAACAAATAGGGCCAGTGGCGGACCTGCCGCGGTGAATGCGCCTGATAAAAATCCTCCGATCACCCCGGCCAATACCCCGAAGGCCAAATTCAACTTTCTTATGATCCGGGGGCGCAACAGCTCATTGGCAGCAAAGAGCGCCAGGGTCACACCAAAGACCAACCTGAATACAGCCATAGATACTGCGGATCCAACATTTGATAATCCACGATTAGGGTCGCACCCCATTTTTAGGTGTGGGCCCCAGTTCGGTCTCCAGATAGTTCTGGGCAGCTTCGACGAGATTGCACAGCCGCGACCTCGTTTCACGCGGATCAATGATATCCTCCACAGCAAAAGCTTCGGCGGTCCTGAATGGAGATTCATAAGAACGAATCTCGGTCTCAATTTCCCGCCGTCTCTTTTCAGGATCATTGCTGGCTTCGATTTCACGTTTGAAAGCAGCCGCAACCCCGCCTTCGATGGGAATCGATCCGAACTCGGCCGACGGCCAGGCAATGCGGTAGCACAGGCGGTTATTGACATAATTTAACGCCCCCGCCATACCGTAGCACTTGCGGATGATAACCGTAAAGCGCGGAACGGTGGCCTGCATCCCGACGTGCATTGCCCGCATGCCGGCCCGCAGGGTGCCCATCGCTTCGGCCTTGGGACCGATCATGAACCCGGGTACATCCACTAAAAAGACCAGGGGGATATGAAATTGATCACAGACTTCACAAAAATGCCCCATTTTGTCGGAATCCCGAGCATCCGGTGCTCCCGCATTGACTCTGGGGTTGTTGGCCACGATACCCACCGGATAACCGTTTAGCCGGGCCAAACCCGTAATGGCAGCCAGACCGTAGGTTGGCTGGATCTCGAAAAAACTGTTGCGGTCAAAGACCAACTCGATGATCCGCCGCATGTCGTATGGTTTCATCCGGTTGCGGGGCACAATGGACAGCAATTCTTCCTCCCAGCGATCCACAGGATCGGCGGTGGATACGTAAGGCGGCATCTGCCAGACATTTTGGGGCATATAGCTTAAGAAACGCTTGATCTGGGCGAAGGCTTCTTCTTCAGAGCCTGCGGCATTGTCGATCGTACCGGCCTGATTTACGGCAATCTGCGCTCCGCCTAGCTCCTCTTTGCTGATTATCTTGGATAGCGCTCGCTCAACAACCGGAGGTCCGGCCGCAAAGAGCTGAGACGTACCGCGCACCATGACCGAAAAATGAGACATGACGGCCCGGCCCGCCGGCCCGCCGGCAGTCGCCCCCAGCACAGCCGAGGCAACCGGTACCAGGCCCAAAAGCTGCATGGCGCGCTCGTATCCGTCCTTGGCCGGCAGACGTTTGAACTTTGATTTTAAAGCTGACGCGACGTTGGCGCCGGTTCCATCAATCAGGTTGATCTGCGGAATTCGCAGCTCTCTAGCCAAGTCCTCTACGAATCCCCCCTGACCGCCTTTACGGCGCACAAGCCCGGCACTGGATCCGCCTCTTACTGTAAAATCCTCTCCGCCAACGGCTACCCAGCGACCGTCAATTTTACCCAATCCCATGACATAGGGCGCGGGAATAATGTCCTTGAATTTGCCATCTTCCCAGGTTGCGTCCCCGCAGAGCTGACCGATTTCCTGGAAGGATTCTCTATCGAGCAAGGCGTCGATACGTTCCCGTATCGTTAGCTTACCGGCCTTGTGATGGCGGGCAACCCGTTCCTCGCCCCCAAGCTGGAGGGACTTATGACGTCGCAGTTGAAGCTCTTTTACTTCCGGTTCCCAACTCATTTATACCATCTCCTTTTCTAAGATACTTTCAACACCTCACGATGCTCTGTAATCGCCATTATCTCTAAAAGAGATTGGGAATTGGTGTCAAGCTATTTTTCTTCATTTACACTTTAGATTCTGCGGCCGCTGTGCTAAGAATATAGAATGGATCGATGTGGTCCCAGGGGCAGCGGCTCCGGTGCCATTGCCCGCTGGTTACACTTTTTATCCCATTGGACTGTTTGACAGCATATATGACCCTGTCAGGCCGGAGAAAGCATACCCAACGTTATGAAAAAAGTACAGACTGGAATAGAAAGACTGATCAAAGAACCCGGGCTATGGATCTCACAGGAGCGCATCGGACTTTTGTGCAATCCAGCCTCGGTGGACAGCCGCCTTAACCATTCGTGCCAGGTGATTGATCAAACATTCCCGCATCAGCAAAAGGCCCTGTACTCGCCCCAGCATGGCTTCTTCGCCGAAAAACAGGATAACATGATCGAATCGGAGGACCTGTTGGATCCGGTTTTGCAGATCCCGGTTTTCAGCCTCTATGGAAAATCACGCAAACCCGATGCCCGGATGTACGAGCCGATTGATATCTTGCTGGTAGACCTGCAGGATGTCGGTACCCGGGTGTACACCTTCATTTACACGCTTTCCTACTGCCTGGAAGCGGCCAGAGAATACGGCGTGCGGGTTATCATCCTCGATCGCCCCAACCCGATAAATGGGATCCAGGTCGAGGGCAACTGCCTGGCAGCGGATTGTGCATCCTTTGTCGGCCGCTACCCGATCCCCATGCGCCATGGGTTAACGATCGGAGAACTGGCCAGATTATTCAACGATTACTTTGCGATCGGCTGTGATCTGGAAGTGATCACAATGAACGGTTGGAAGCGCGACATGCTGTTTGATGACACCGGACTTCCCTGGGTTGCACCCTCGCCCAATTTACCCACGCCGGTATCGACTATGGTCTACCCCGGCCAGGTTTTATTGGAAGGCACCAATATATCGGAAGGACGCGGCACGACCCAGCCCTTTGAACTGTTTGGCGCTCCTTACATCGATGTGGCAAAATTGATATCTGCCCTGGGAAACACAAAATTCCCCGGCGCAATTCTCAGACCCGCGGTGTTTGAACCGACTTCGAATAAGTGGCAGGCAACACCCTGTAAGGGTTTTCAGATTCACGTCACCGATCCCGCGCAATTCCAGCCCTACGCCACAACCCTGCACCTTATCCGGGCGGTCATCTCAAACCATGCCGAACAATTTGAATGGAAATCGCCCCCTTACGAATATGAGTATGAAAGAATGCCCATTGATCTGATCATCGGCGACCGCAGTATTCGTGAGCGTCTGGAGAACCTTGACCCCATTGAGGAAATTGAAGCCGACTGGCAGGAAGAGCTCAATCGGTTTAAAGATATGCGCCGCGATTTTTATTTGTATGAAAAAGAATAGGTATAACTCGTAACACTTTTAACCAATAACTCAAAGACAGCCATCCTTCACCGTGCGCCGTGCGCCTTATGCCGAATGCCTGTCAGTTACAGCAACCAGAGGCCAGAAACCAGTGACCAGCAACCAGCAACCAGAGACCAAAGACTGGACCCGCATGTGGTTCAAGGCGAACAAGGTCTGGATGGCCGTTGACTCTCAGGGAAAACCGGATATCAAAGACGGCAAGGTTCTGATCAAGTACCAGCTTAAACAGGATTATGAGTACTGGGTTAATCAAAACAATGTAAGCCCCATTGACTCCCCGCCGCCGAAAACAAAAATCCATCAAAAACGCAAAACGGGCAAGAAAAAATCCGCCAAAGGTAAGGCCTCCGACGAGGCGACGCCCTGGGATCAAGCGGCGTATGAGGATAAAGTTTGCATATTTACCGACGGTGCATCTTCGGGCAATCCGGGACCTTCCGGTATCGGGGTGCTGCTGCGTTACGGCGGACATGAAAAAGAAATTTCTCAATTCATCGGGAATGCCACCAATAACATCGCCGAGCTTAAAGCTATCCAGGCCGGGCTGTCAGCTATGAAAAACACGGATATCCCTGTCAGGCTATTTACCGACAGTAAATACGCATACGGACTCCTGGTGTTGGGTTGGAAGCCCAGAAAAAATCAGGAGATTGTCGATTCCATCAAAAAAGCAATCACCAAATTTAAAGATCTAAAAATTATTAAGGTTAAAGGCCATTCCGGCCATGGAGGCAACGAAAAAGCTGATTTTCTGGCAACCTCGGCCGTCAAGAAGGCTCAAAGCGAGTAACTTGGCGTTCATGAATGATTTTTTGCCCATGCTGAACGAAGTGTCTCATTCTGGCTAATTGGATCCGATTTGCCGGATTTGAACATGAAGAGCCCGACATACCAAGCTGCCGGGCTCCCAATGTTAAGAATATCGCCTTGTTGCTATTCTTTTTTTAAGGATTCGATTTCATCCTTCAGCTCAGAGATTTCTTGCCGGTATTTTTCAACTTCTTCCGTGGTTTCAGCTTCAGTCTCTGCGGTCTCCTCATTCGACCAGCTATCTTTGAGTTCATCAACACCAAGGTAGATGGCCAGAGCACCGCCGAGCAAAAGCATGATGGGGATCGTACCGGCCACAACAGTCAGAAATTGCGGAAACCAGGCCACAATCCCAATCAATCCAAGTATCGCTGCGATTGCACCGCCAATTAATGTCTTCATATAGTGTAAACCTCCTTTCACATGAAATGAATAAAAATAATTATCTGATCAGGCCAAAATGACCAAGCTTTAGGTGTTGAAAAAAACCAGTTTTAGATAAATTTGAAAATTAACATAACATAGTATGATGTGCAAGCCAATAAAATATTGCAAACTAGATGCTATACTGTTATTTTTAAAGGTAATTATTGAAAAAAAGGTAGCGGCAAATTTCATATTGCCGACATGCAACGGCATAAATATCGCCAGCTAATACCTGAATTTTGCATGTATTCTTACCAACGATGCAAAAGCGTGTATACCGGTAGGCTCTGCCAAGCGAAGTTGACTGGAAAAAATTCAGGTATTAGAAAAGCTCCTCACAGAATCCGGACATGACGACAAAGAAGACCATAACTCCGCCGGGCGGCAGCGCGACATCGCAAAGTTTGATCGGCAAAATTTTGCAAGGTACCCACGATCATTATACCTGTCTGCTGCCGGATAACATTGGCAGATTCACGGGCCTGCTCCTGAAGCTATTCTACTCCGGGATAAAGGTGGACAAAGAGCAGACCGAAACGATCCGGCAGCTGGATAAAAATGCGATTGTGGTATATGTAACCAAATTCAAAAGCTATTTCGAATATCTTTTGTACTATAGCCGCTATCGCCAGGAAGATCTGCCCCATCCCCAGATCGGATTTGACTACAAAGTATATCTGTGGCAGCCGTTCTCACGCATTCTTAGAATTTTATTGGCCCGGCTGGATTTCTTTATTCGGCACCAATCGCTGCCCGATCCTTATGAACGCGGGTACTTCAAGCAAGAATTGATCAACGGGCGCAGCGGTCTCTTGTCACTGGTCGGCAAAAAAGGATTCTACCGTCGATTTGTCAAAGCCCAGACTGATCCGATTCAATACCTGGTAGAAACACAGAAGTCCGTTGACCGGCCAATTTATCTAATCCCGCAGTTGATATTTTTCAGCAAAACCGCCCGTCGCGAAATCCCGACCCTGATCGATATCCTGTTCGGACCCGAAGATAAACCCGGCACACTCAGGCGCCTGTTTACCCTATTTAAAAATCCCGGCAAGGTTTTTGTGGAAGTATCCAAACCGGTCAATCTGCAAAGCTACCTGCAGTCCGACCAACTCCGGCCCCAGACGACGGAATATCAGTCATTAATACTGCGAAGGGATCTGCTGGTTCAACTCAATCGCCACCGTCAAAGTATTACCGGACCGATTCGCAAGTCCAAAGAGGAGTTAAAAGAAAGTATTCTAACCAATGATCGCTTGAAAGAATACATGAATCGCTATGCCGAAAGCCGCAATATCTCCATTCACGAGGTGCACCGCAAGGCCGATGGCTACCTGGAGGAAATCGCCGCCAATTATAAGCCGGCTTTCATAAAGATTGCATCGGTCATTGTGGGATGGATCACTCGGAACATGTTCGACGGCGTGGCTGTGAATTATAGAGTTCTCAATCAGGTGAAGCAAAAGGCGCTTAATGGCCCTCTCCTCCTGATCCCCTGTCACAAAAGCCACATTGATTACCTGATCTTGGATTACGTCCTGTACAACAACAACATGCCGGTGCCCCATATTGCCGCCGGGAAAAACCTGTCATTCTGGCCGATGGGCCCCATATTCCGCAGCGGTGGTGCCTTTTTCCTGCGTCGCACTTTCGGGGGCGCTGTGCTCTACTCAAAAGTATTCGCCGAATACATCCACAAGCTGCTCCAGGAAGGTTATAACATCGAGCAGTTTATCGAAGGCGGCAGAAGTCGCACCGGCAAGCTGCTGATGCCCAAACTCGGTCTGTTGTCGATTCTGGTCAACGCCTACAAGATCGGCGCCTGTGATGACATGCTGATCGTGCCCATTTATATCGGATATGACAGAATTGTCGAAGAGAAATCATATCTGCACGAACTTGGCGGCGGTCAGAAGGAATCGGAAAATATTTTACAGGTTATTCAGGCCCGCAAATTTTTAAAAAAACGTTACGGCAAAATATACATTCAATTCCATGAACCCATTTCCCTGAATAAGCTGCAGCGCATTTATGATCGCCCATTGGCAGAGATGAATTCCAAAGAGCAAAACCGCCTGATCAGAGATCTAGGTTATCAGGTCATCAACGCCATCAATCGAGTAACGGTTGTCACACCGCATGCCGTTGTGGCCAGTGCCATACTTAACTTTTCAACGGATACGTTTTCATTCAGCGAATTGCTGGCAGTCAATGAGATCTATCTGAGATATCTGACCGCCCAAAACGCCAAATTGGCCGACACCCTGGTTTCCGACCACCTGCGGGTTTTTGAACAGGTGGTCGATTTATATTGCCAGCGAAAGTTCATCGAGCCCCTGGCAAAGGGCAAGGAAAATAATTCGACCGATAGGCATTTTTTAATCAATAAAAGCAGAAGACTGAACCTGGAATATTATAAAAACAATTGTATCGCCTTTTTTATTCCGGCCGCGTACACGGCAATGGCCATTCTGGAAAAAGATGCTTTTCGGTTTTCAGCCTCCGAGCTCCATACCGGTTTTGAATTCTGGCAGGATTTTTTCAAGTATGAATTCGCCTATGATGTTGAAAACAGACCGGAATATAATGTCCGCAAAAGCATCAAGGCCTTCATCGACAATGCCGTCGTGGTGCCGCATAAAACGTTGCCCGGCACTTATGATATTACGCCGGCAGCCCTGCGCAAACTAAACCTTTTTTCCCTCTTTCTTAAAACCTATTTTGAATCATACTGGATCGTGCTCAGCTACTACAAGCGCAATCCACAAAGTTCAACAAAGCCCAAAGACCGTCTCAAAAAAATTGCCGCCCGAGGCAACCGCATGTATAAACGCAAGGAAATCGATCGCAAAGAAGCGCTGTCCAAGGTCAGCTATCAAAATGCCGTGGAGTTCTTCACGAGCAAAGGGATCAAAGGATCCGACGATACAAAAAAAATCGAAGTTTATGCAGAAGCCATCCAAAAAGCGTTGAAGCATTTACGGCCATGAAAGCAATGATACTGGCCGCCGGGTACGGTACCCGCTTACGGCCTTATACCGATCACACGCCGAAACCCCTGTTTTCCATCGCCGGTCGTCCGCTGCTCGATGAGATCATCCGCCGTCTTCAAAAAGCCGGCTGCAAAGCCGTAATCATCAATACCCACCATTTGCACGCGCAAATCGAGGCCTTTGTGGCCGATCAAAATTTCAGTCTCGAAATATATACCCGCCATGAACCGGAAATACTCGGTACCGGGGGTGCTATAAAAAACGTGTCTGATTTCTGGGATGATCAACCCTTCATGGTCATTAATGCCGACATCATTGCAGATATCGATCTGACAGAAATCTATGACGGGCACTGCCGCCATCAACCGCCAGCCACACTGGTTCTATGTGATGATCCCAAATTTAACAGCGTGATCGTCGAGCAAAATAAATGGATTACGGGATTTTCCGACCAATCCCGCGGTGGCGACCCAACGACTGGCAGTCTCCTGACCTTTACCGGGGTCCAGGTACTGGATCCGCTGGTATTGGATTATATTCCGGCCGGCCGGCCTTACAGCAGCATCGATGCGTTCAAAAAAATTTTGGCGCAAGGCAAAAAGCTGGCGGCCATTGTCGTGCCCAAAAATCGCTGGCAGGATATCGGAACCCCGACAAGCTACCGCCAGGCAGCGATTGACAGGGCGGTGCCGCTGGCATTTGAAGCAGCATTCCCGGCTGCCGGCAACCAGCCGGTCGATCGTATAAAACTCAAAGGGGATGGATCCCAAAGGCAATGGTACCGATTGAAAACCAGGCAGGGCTCTCTTATAATGGTCGACCATGGTATCCGGCAAACACGATTGACATCGGAGGTCGATTCGTTTGTACAGCTGGGAGAACATCTTTACCGCCAGGGGGTGTCCGTGCCCAAAATATATTTCTACGATACCTTCTGCGGGCTTGTTTTTCTTGAGGATTTAGGTGATGATCATCTGCAGCAATCAGTGAAAACAACGGATGACCCGCAGGCAATTATCAAGCAATACCAATCCGTCATCGATCAGCTTATATCGATGTCCCGGCTCGGTGCCGAAAAGTTCGACCAAAACTGGACCTATCAAACTCCGGCCTACGATCAGAAACTGATCCTTGAAAAAGAATGCCGTTATTTTCAGGAGGCGTTTTTAAACGGCTATCTCGCATACGAGATCCGATTCAAAGATTTAGAGCCTGAATTTACTTTGCTGGCCGGCAACACCCTGCAGAATCCGACGATTGGATTTATGCACCGGGACATGCAGTCGCGCAACATCATGCTCAGAGACAACACCGTTTTCTTTATCGATTTCCAGGCTGGACGCATGGGCCCGATTCAATATGATCTGGCCTCCCTTTTAATCGACCCTTACGTGGAATTGCCGCAGCGTCTGCAGGACCGGTTGTTGGACTACAGCATTGAAATGCTGTCGCAAACAACTTCGATAGCGCCGGACAAATTTCGGACCTGTTATCACTACTGCACCTTAACCCGCAACCTGCAAATCCTGGGCGCTTTTGCATATTTGAGCAAAGTTGCCGGCAAAAAACATTTTGAACAATACATACCGGCAGCACTGAGAACCCTCAAGTCGAATCTCACTGCCGGCGATCACAATGAATTTCCCCGTTTGACCGCAGCGGCAGAAAGGGTTTACAGTCATTTGATGAAGACCGGTAAAATTTAGCAACTAGCCACTTTAGCCGGTGAAGGCGGAATTGAATATTTGTGGGAGTCGTTTCGCTCTGTCATTTTAAAATCGATCCGCCGGAGGCCGACCTTAAATATTCAATATTCAATCGAAAATATTCAATTTTTTTTACAGAGGTGAAATATGAACCCCATAAAAACAATGGTCAACGGTCTGCCCGGCAATGTGGCCCAAATAGTGGCCCGTCATATTTTAAGGGACCCACGGTTTGAGCTGCTGCCTTATTCAATGACCGGACCGGAGATCCAGCAGTCCGGATACTCTTTAGAAGCGGTATCGCTTGAGCTCATCCGACCGGACGCCAAAGCGTCAAAAATTGATACGATAAAATCACATCAGGGACAGTTTTTGAGCGTAGACTTTACCCATCCGGCGGTGGTCAATCACAACGCCGAATTTTATTGTCAGGCCGGCTTACCGTTTGTAATGGGCACAACCGGTGGGGACCGCCAAAAACTTGTGGAAACCGTAAGTTCCTCGTCCATCGCGGCTGTCATTGCACCCAATATGGCCAAACAGATTGTCGGATTTCAAGCCATGATGGAGTATGCGGCCGACACTTTTCCGGCTTTATTTGAAGGCTATACCCTCGAGATTAAAGAGAGCCATCAAAATGGCAAGGCCGACACCAGCGGCACGGCTAAAGCCATGGTGACGTATTTCAACCAGCTGGGGGTCCCTTTCTCAGAGGATCAAATTATCAAAATAAGAAATCCTGAAATCCAGCAAACGCAGTGGGGCATCGACCAAGAATACCTGACCGGCCATGGTTGGCACACCTACACGTTGGTTTCTGAAGACCGGACCGTTCGTTTTGAGTTCACCCACAATATCAACGGCCGTGAAATTTATGGCCGCGGCACCCTGGATGCCCTGCTCTATCTGTCCGGGAAAGTCGAGGACGGTGTCAGCGGCAAAGTGTTTACCATGATCGACGTGCTGAAAAACAGCTGAAGGGAAGTTGGAGGTCGGAATGCGCGAGTGGGAACAAAAGAAGGTGAGAGGTTGAGAAGGTGGGAAAGTGAGCGGAAGTGGGAAGTCGGCATGCGGAAGGGGGGAAAAAAGTAAGGTAGGAAAGAAAGAGCAAAAGGGCATAGGACGTGGCGCATAGTGGAAAGGGAATTCAGCTGAACGTCACCCGCAGACCGTAACGCTTAACCCGTAATTCGCATCGTGTAACGCGCGACTCGCAACTCACTATCCGAATGCCGCAACCCGTAATCCACAAATAAAAAACGACAAAATTCCTTAAATATTCAATATTCAATCTTCATTATTCATTTCAGCCCCCCCCACCACCTCATACACCTTCTGCAACGCCTGATCCAGATTCTCCGGCTGGTTTCCGCCGGCCTGGGCCATGTCCGGTCTGCCGCCGCCACGGCCCCCTACCACAGAAGCAATTTCTTTAACGATCTTGCCGGCATGATAACGATCGGTGAGATCTTTCGTGACAACCGCAATCAGCATGGCTTTGGAACCCGCCTGACTGCCTAAAACGACAATACCCGATTTGATTTTGTCTTTGAACTGATCGGCTAGATTTCTTAAAGCGGCCGGTGTTTCCACTGCGACGCTTTTCACCATTACCTTAACGCCGTCAATTGATTTTAGGGACTCCGGCGAGGCATCTCCGGCATCTGAAGCCAGCTTCGTTTTGAGTTGATCAACCTCTTTTTCATAGGCTTTGATCTCCGACAGCATCTTTTTTATCCGCCCGGGGATGGCCGGTGTATTTTCCTTGATCAGGTGGGCCGTCTCCTGCAATATTTTCATGGTCTGCTGGGTGTAATCCAGGGCTGTTTCACCGGTCAGGGCCTCAATTCTTCGGACACCGGAAGCGACGCTGGACTCATTGATAATTTTAAAAAGCCCGATATTGCCGGTTTGCCCGGTATGAGTTCCCCCGCAAAGCTCCCGGCTGAAATCGGTCAGGGAAACCACCCGCACCCGGTCGCCGTATTTTTCTTCAAACAGCGCGGTGGCGCCGGATTTGAATGCATCTTCCGCATCCATCTCCTGGGTGCTGGTGGGCAGGTTTTTCCGGATCTGCTGATTGACAAGTCTTTCGATGGTATCCAGGGCATCGGCTTCCACCTGGGAAAAATGCGTAAAATCAAATCGCAACCGGTCAGGGGCCACCAGTGACCCGGCCTGTTTGACATGATCACCTAAGACCTGCCGTAAGACAGCATGCAGTATATGGGTGGCCGTGTGATTTAACTCCGTGGCCTTGCGCCTGCCTCCGTCCACCTGCAGGGTGACCGCCTGATCTTTACGGATCTTACCGGCTGTCACCTTTCCCTTGTGAATAATTAATCCGGTGGGATCTTTAACCGTGTCCCGCACCTCGATCTCGAAATCGGATCCGGATATCGTTCCGGTATCTCCGACCTGACCGCCTGCCTCAGCGTAAAACGGCGTATTTTCAGTGACGATTTCAACCGACCGGCCTTGGGCTGCCTCGGTAATCTCCTCGCCGTCAGCAACCATTACCAGTATTTCTGACTCACCGCTCAATGAATCATATCCCACGAATTCGGGTTTGATGCCCTGGGCCGAAAGATTTTTGTAAGCGTCGCTGATACGGTCAAAAGTTGCCACCGTCCGCGATCTGGCCCGCTGCTGGTCCATGGCCCGGTCAAATCCGGCCATATCCAGGCTCATGCTTTTATCCCGCACGACATCCTGTACGATATCCACCGGGAAGCCGTAAGTGTCGTACAATTTAAAAATAACATCGCCGGGCACCTGGCTTTGACCGCCGGCCTGAATCTCAGCCAGGGTATCATTTAACAGCCTCAACCCGGTATCCAGGGTTTCCAGGAACCGGATCTCTTCATTTTTGATCACGTTGGTGATAAATGCAGCGGCCTCGGAAAGCTCGGGATAGGCCGATTTCATGATGTCAAACACGACTTCGGCCGTTTGATAAAGAAACGGGCGTTGCAGCCCGATGTTGCGGCCATAGCGAATCGCCCGGCGCATAATGCGGCGCAGGACATAGCCGCGTCCCTCGTTGGAAGGCAGAATACCGTCATTGATGAGAAAGGCGGCCGCCCGGCTGTGGTCGGCGATGACTTTCATGGCCACCTCCGTCTCACGGGACTCGTTCAGTTTCTTTTCAGCCAGATCCTCGGCCTTTTCAATGATCGGGCGGATAAGGTCGGTGTCAAAATTCGTCGGCACATCCTGGATGATTGATACAATCCGCTCCAGCCCCAGGCCCGTATCGATGCTCGGTTTGGGCAGCGGTGTCATTTTGCCGGATTCATCACGGTTAAATTGCATGAACACGAGGTTCCAGATTTCCAGGTAGCGGTCGCATTCGCAGCCCGCGGTACATTCCGGCCGACCGCAGCCGAATTGTTCACCGCGATCAATCAGAATTTCCGAGCACGGTCCGCAGGGACCGGTATCGCCCATGGACCAGAAATTATCTTCTTCACCGAGTCTTACAATGCGGTCCTCGGGCAGTCCAACCGATTTTAACCACAGATCGTAGGCGTCATCATCATCAAGGTAAACCGATGCCCACAGTTTATCGGCCGGCAAACCATAACCGTTGGTTAGCAGATCCCAGGCAAACTCGATGGCGCCTTCCTTGAAATAATCGCCGAATGAAAAATTGCCGAGCATCTCAAAAAAGGTGTGATGGCGGGCCGTATAGCCGACATTTTCCAGATCATTGTGTTTGCCGCCGGCCCGCACACATTTCTGCGAGGTGGTGGCCCGCACATAGTTCCTTTTCTCTTCGCCCAGAAATACGCGTTTAAACTGAACCATGCCGGCATTGATAAAAAGCAGCGTGGGGTCTTCCTGGGGAACCAGAGAAGAACTTCGCACGATCTGGTGGTCATGCTGATTGAAATAATCAAGAAATTGTTGCCGTATATCGTTTCCGGTCATTAAAAACTCCATTAGTTGCGGGTTGCGCGGTGCGAGTCACGGGTTGCGCTGTGTGCGTTCGGAAATACGCGTTGCGGGTTTCAGGTTATGTGCGACTATCCATTTTCTGGGCTCCCGTCACTGGCCCTGGTCTGATCGCACCTTCTCACCTTCCAAACTTCCCACCTTCTATTTCTTCTGTTCCTCAACATCCGCTTCGACATCCTTTTTCACAATTCCCAATGCTTCTCTGGCCTTTAGGTATATGTTGTCGTAAATGTCCTGATTTTCTTTCAGAAACCGTTTGACATTTTCGCGTCCCTGGCCGATGCGCTCACCTTCGTAAGAATACCACGAACCGCTCTTGTCGATAATTCCGGCATCAACAGCGACGTCCATCAGGTCTCCGGTTTTTGAAATACCCTCGCCGTAAGTAATATCAAATTCGGCTTCCGTAAATGGCGGGGCCATTTTATTTTTTACCACCCGCACCCGGGTTCGATTTCCCACGACTTCCTGCCCATCCTTAATGGCACCGATCCGCCGGATATCGAGCCTGACTGAAGTATAGAATTTCAGGGCATTGCCGCCGGTGGTAGTTTCCGGGTTGCCGAATACCACGCCGATCTTCATACGGATCTGATTGATGAAGATAACGGTGGTCATGGTCTTGCCAATGGTGCCGGTCAATTTCCTGAGGGCCTGGGACATCAGTCTGGCCTGCAGCCCCATATGTGAATCTCCCATCTCACCTTCGATTTCGGCCCGCGGCACCAGGGCCGCCACCGAATCAATTACGATGATGTCGATCGCCCCGCTTCTGACCAGCATGTCGGCAATTTCAAGGGCCTGCTCGCCGGTATCCGGTTGTGACACCAGCAGATCATCACAATTGACACCCAGTCGCTTGGCATAATTGATATCAATGGCATGCTCGGCATCGATAAAGGCCGCAATACCTTCCTTTTTTTGTGCTTCGGCCACGGCATGCAGCGCCAGGGTAGTTTTACCGGAGGCTTCAGGTCCGAATATTTCCACCACCCGGCCACGGGGCAGTCCGCCGATGCCCAGCGCCTTGTCCAGAGACAGGGAACTGGTTGAGATGACCGGCACCTCAATTATCTCTTTGCTGCCCAATTTCATGATGGAGCCCTTGCCAAATTGGCGCTCCACCTGAGTCAATGCGGTTTCCAGAGCTTTTTCTTTGTCCGCGGATATTGCCATGTTTTTCTCCTCCCGTTTGGAATGTCAAATGGCGAATTACGATTTAAAGTCTGATGGAATTCGAACAATGACAGCGCGCAGCGATATCATTAAATATTCGATCTTCAATTTTCAATATTTATTTTTGCCAGGCCAACCTGTTTCAAATGCGAATACACCGCACCGGATGGCTTTAGATCACTTTTAAACAAAACGATCCGATCGGCGGTAAATTTTAAATTTCCTAAATCAGAATAATCCTGAATAGCCTGGCCGACAATATCAGGATTAGCTGCTTGCCGGATACGCCCCAGGGTTAAATGGGCTTTAAATGATCTTTTTTCTTTGGGGAAACCGGCCGTTGCCAGCCGGTTCTCCAGATTGCGCTGCAAATTAAATAGAGCCGGCTTCGCTCCGCCAAGTCCGACCCAGATGACCCGGGGACGCTTAATGCCCGGAAAAAATCCAATGCCGCCGATTGTCAGTGAAAACGGTGCACAATCTCCGGCAGCATCAGCCATCACCACACCGATATCATCGATGTCGGCGGGATCTATATTTCCCAGAAACTTAAGCGTCAAATGGATATTCTGCGGTCGCACCCACCTGGCCTTGAGCCGCAACGATTTTAGCTCCTGCTGCACGTTATCCAACAAGGATATAACCGCCGGCGGTAGTTCAAAGGCAATAAAAGATCGAATGGTCTGCGACATGGGCAATTTAAATGAATATTGAAAATTGAATATTTATGGAGGTCGCTACGCTCCGTCATATAAAATTAGAGTTAAGTGAGACATTGAAATTTTGTGATGCAAGCTCTTTGAACCTGGTGGTATCAAAGACCGGTCAACAGGTATACGGGCCAATTGAAACCTAATTATTGGAATTCCAGTAACAGATCAAGTCCGTCATAGGCTCCGCGGGCTTGTCGACCGATATTGCTTTGGAGTCCTCTTTTCCTCAATTAATTTAGTTAAAGTAGACAGAATACCTTAAATATTCAATATTCAATTTTCAATATTCAATTCAAGACCTCGGCAGTGTAAACTGTGGCTCGCCGATCATAAACTTGCCCTGGGATATCTTCTTTTTCAGAATATCGGCAATCTCACCGGCCCTTACAACACTCGACAGGGGAACCGTTGCGACCTCCTGATCGTTGAGTTTGATCGAGCCGCTTTTGAGTTCAGCGTAGCTTACCTTGCCGTAGCTTCTGGAGATCCCCTTGGGATAGTCGTTGCCGTAGTCGATGATTTGGGTAAATATTTCCTCATCGGATATGGCTGTATATTGAGCGATCTCTTCATTCAACAGGGGAATGGGAATTCCCAGACCGACTGCCAAAGAGCAGCCGTATCCTTGAATGCCGACGCCTACCAGCCATTTTGAACTCATCTGTTTTAAATCTCCCATTACCCAAAGGGTTCCGGCCGGTGTCAGGGGTATCCCCTTTTTGGTCCGTTTGATCGACGGTTTGTGCTGGGTACCGTGCCAGGTCACATAACCTTCACCGCCCCCGAGAAAGATTCGGGTACCGAGACCGATGGTTTTATAATAGGGATCATTAAACAGGGGACTCAGCTGTCCGGCGGAGCAGTAATTGGCATTGCCCGCTTTAGGTTTAAGCGCTCCCATATAAGTGTATATGGTTTTATTCGTAAGGTTGACGGCACAATTATAGTTCTGATACCCGTTTCTCGGACTGCAGAGCGTCGCCTGGGGCAGCGTGCGCAAAGTAACATCTTTTTCGACCAAACGGTTTGGATAGCAGTCCGTGCCGTATGCGCTGGCTTTTAGATGCACCTGTTTGCCGGCGACCAGATCCTGGATAACATGACCGCCGCCATAATTAAACTCACCGGGATGCACTTTGTTGAGCGGATCATCCTCAACGACTTCCGTCGCCCCGATGTAGCAGTCCACCGCAGCCACTCCCGCATAGGCCGGCACCTTATTTAACCATACTTTAGATGCTTTGATCGTCGGGGTTGAATGCCCGAAGTTGATAAATGCGCCGGACGAGCACATGGGCGCGAAGGTGCCGGTGGTCACCACATCGACCTGACGCGCCGCTTCAACAGGGCCGTCGTTTTTGACGATGTCGATAATCTCCTCGGCCGTAACGACCACCACGTCTCCCGACTTAATTTTCTGATTGATTTCCTGGATGGTTTTGCTGACTTTATGCTTCTTCATGTACCATCTCTCCTACTTTTGACTGGATTTAACCTGCTCGATTTTTGACTGGACGTTGTTTTCAATCCATTTTTTGTCCCACCATTCCACCGGATTGACAAATGTTCCATTGATCAGCATGCTGAAATGAAGGTGATCCCCCCCGGCCATGCCCGTGCTGCCGGTCCGGCCCAAAATGCCGCCCCTGGACACCTGATCCCCGGCTTTGACTGCCGTGAAGCTTAAATGGGAATACATGCTGAACAACCCAAAACCGTGATCAATAATTACCGTACCACCGTAAATTCCCAGGGGCTCCGCAAACACAACAACTCCGCTGTTGGCTGCCGGCACCGGACTGTTGGCCAACGAGGCCAGGTCGATCCCCATGTGTACCTGTCGATCGATCTCCTTTTTCTTGTAAAAATAAGTGCGATGATCTGCATATCGGGCCCGGTTGGCTGAGTTGGGCAATCTTAAAAATACTCCCCGCCAGTGCAGTTTGTTGGCGGTATTGCGGCACACTTCAACTATTTTTTGGTAATTGGCTTGGCGCAGTCCACGATTAACAAGCAAAAATCTGTCCACCGCAGACATTTTTGAATCCCACGGCAATTCGGAGTCAAAATCCGGAAGTTTCTTTTTTAGAAACCCATCGGAAATGTTGATGCGATCTTTTCTGAATTTTTTGCGACGGATATAATAATTAAAACCGCTTTTGCCCGGGTTGCCGGCCAGATCGGCAGCTGTCAGGTGTATCGCTGTATCGCGCCCCTGTTCGTATCCCAGTGCGAAAAAGGCCAGGTAAAGATTTGGATCTTTAAAATATCCTGCATGCCCGGGAAAAAATTTGTTGCCGACCTGAACCCCGCTTTGTGAACAGGTTTCGGATGTTCGGTACACAACCAACCCGGCCCCGCCCTGGTTGATATTGTGAGCGCTTGTGAAAACCTCTATTCCAGGAGCACGGGTATCGATCACGACCGGCTTTTCAGCATATGTTTTGTTGCCATTCCACCAGTCTCGCCATGAGTAATCCCGCACGACCAGTCGCAAAATTGCATCCCCATCGGAAAAGCCCAGGTCAATGGGCGCCACCGGTATCTTAACCGAGGCATCATTGGTGGTTCCGCCTTTTAACAAACCGGCTGAAGGAAAGGTCTCATCATGCAGAACGATTTCCTTGCCGTCCTTGAGTAGACCGACCCAGAGTTGCCGCAAACCGCTGTCGGCATCGGAAACCGATATGGTAATTTCCTGTGAACGGCCCCAAGAAAGCGAAATTAAATCGACTTCCACCTGCGGCGCTTTTCCCTCCAGGCGAACCGTTAAAAACCAGGCAGCAGGCACCACAATGATCAAACATCCGATGAGAATCAGCCATAACCTGGTATGCTTTTTATCTTTTTTCATATTATTATATGATCATTAAATTTCCAATGGGGTCCGCTTCGAGCGAATTGGATTGTAAACGATCGGAGCCGTCTAGATTGCAATTATAGAATTTGATTAGATAGCAGTTAACCTGGTGACAATCAAGGCTTGTTTTCGTTTCTTGACTTTTGACAAGGTGCAGGATAAATTGCTCGTTATGTCAAATCTAATAAAAACAGGCAACGTTGCCATCGGCCAGGGTGCACCACTGGCTCTTATTTCAGGCCCTTGTGTGATCGAAGACTATGAGACCACCCGGGAGATCGCGGCAACGGTTAAAGACATCACAGACAAACTGGAAATTCCATTTGTCTTCAAGGCTTCCTATGATAAAGCCAATCGCACCTCGGCAAATTCTTTTCGCGGGCCGGGATTGGACGACGGGCTTAAAGTTCTTGCAGAAATTAAGAAAGAATTTGGTATTCCCCTTCTTTCGGATGTTCATCGCATCAGTGAAATTCCGGCGGCTGCCCGGGTATTGGATATCATTCAAATCCCGGCGTTTTTGTGCCGTCAAACCGATGTTATCATCGAAGTGGCCCGAAGCGGTAAGGTGGTGAATATCAAGAAAGGTCAATTTCTGGCGCCCTGGGATATGGCCAATGTGGTGGAGAAGATCACTTCGGCCGGTAACCGTAACATACTGATTACCGAACGGGGCACCATGTTCGGCTATAACAATCTGGTGGTAGATTTTCGCGGGTTTATGATTATGCGCCAAACCGGTTATCCGGTAATATTTGATGCCACTCACAGTGTTCAGTTGCCCGGAGGTGCCGGCACAAGCTCCGGGGGACAACGCGACTATGCCCCGATGCTGGCCAGAGCTGCAGTTGCTGCGGGTGTTGACGGTATTTTCATGGAGGTCCACAGGGATCCCGACCACGCCCTCTGCGACGGTCCCAATTCGCTAAAACTAGACACGGTTTATGACCTGTTGTGCCAGCTCAAATCCATTCATGGGACAATCAATCGCCGCTAATTTAAATACCTTTGCCCTAGATTGAAGCTACCCCCACAGACACTGTGGCATCCGCTTTTGCGGCTTCTTGGTTCGTTTGAAACTGATGAGAAGGTTTTGATGTTGTCAGGGCGGATTGCCAACTAACTTATAAAAACCAATCGACGACCCTGGATGTGCTGTTTTTCAGGGCGGACAATTAAACTGGCCAGATGAAAACAAAAACCTTGCCGAAAAATTTAAAGGACATTCAACTGCTGTTGCTGGATGTTGACGGCGTTCTCACCGACGGCAGCATAATTTACAGCGATGAAGACAGCGAAACTAAAGTGTTTAATGTCAAAGATGGATTTGGTTTAAAGCTGGTAATGTCGGCCGGGATCAAGGTCGGCCTGGTAACCGGCAGAACATCAAAAGCCCTTCATCGCCGCTGCCGTGACCTGGGGATTAGATATATATATGACGGCGTGCGGCAAAAGGCTCAGCTGCTTGATAAGATCGTGACAGATACAGGAGTTGGTGCCGCCAACACGGCCTTTATCGGCGATGATCTACCTGACCTGCCACTGATGAGACGCATCGGTCTGTCTATTGCCGTGGCTGATGCACATGAAATGGTCCGTGATTACTCAGATTGGATCACCTCGGCACCAGGCGGTCACGGCGCGGTAAGGGAAGTGTGCGATGCGTTGTTGAAAGCCCGGGGGGATTGGGAAAAATTGATGGAACAATTTTAGGCACCTAAGTCCGTTCCGCCAACGGCGGAAACACTGAAACCTGTATATTTCGATGAAGATCAAAAAATTAAGCACCATCTTGCTGATTATTATCCTGCTGGCCATTGGTACCGTTGTGGCGGTTTTCATTGGCTACCGCAAGGTTTCAAATGCGCCTGAACTGCTGCTTTCTTCCATCAAAGACGGCGCTAATTTATCCCTGGGAAAAATTCGGCAGACAGCCACGCGCGACGGCAAAAAGGAATGGAGCTTAGAAGCCGGTTCAGCCCATTACATGGAAAATGAAAAAAAGGCTATTTTGAAGGACCTGTTTATTACCTATTTTCTTGAAGATGATCAGAAAGTTTATCTGAATGCAGATCAGGGAATATTGAAAACGGACACAAATGACATTGAATTTTCAGGCAACGTTGTGATAAGAAATGAGAATTACCGGCTAACGACGGAAAAATTGAGTTATGAACACAAACGGCGTTTCATTTTCACCGATGACCCGGTAAATATTTCAGGTGATGCCTCCGAGTTGTCAGCGGCTTCTGCGACCTTTGACTTGGCAGCCAACAAAATCGTTTTGACAGGAAATGTAGAGGCTGCGATATCCCGTGATTTTGCACCCATCCAGGGCTTGAGCAAACCCTAAATTAGGACAAGGCTCCGGCCTTTTATATATAATATTCTCTGATTCCATGAAAATATGTGATCAATGAACTTTATAGAAATACCAAGCACCAAAAAACAAATCTCAAACAAATCCCAATTACCCAAATTCAAAATTCGAATCGACTGAGTTTAATTTTTATTATTACCTTACCCGGTTGTTAACCTAATGGTTGCAATTTTAAACCAACTCATCTAAAATAAAAAAAAATTACATATTTCGGCACAAAAATTGCCGGACAACGGAAAGGTCGTCATTGACGATCAAACGAATGCTGATTATTCTACAAACCTAAAGGCAAAACACATCCGCAGGTAATATGGCACTTGAACTGAGACAACAACTTAAATTGACCCAGCAGCTAATTATGACGCCGCAGCTTCAAATGGCTATTAAGCTGCTGCAGTTGTCCAGGCTGGAGCTAATGGAAACGATCCGCACCGAGTTGGAAGAAAATCCGGCTCTGGAAGAGGTGCCGGAAAGCACCGCTGCCGAGAATTTGGTTGAACAAACTGAAAGCTCATCCGAAGAAGCCCCTGCCGAAAAAGAAGTCACCATCGAAGAAAAACTCCAGCAGGATATTGATTGGAGCGACTATCTGGATGAGTACAATACTCCCGGACGGGTGCACTTCGAAGCTGAGGACAGGGATACCCCGCGTTTTGAATCCTTCATCGCCCGCAAAGAATCCCTCAACGATCACCTGCTCTGGCAATTTATCATGACCAAGCCGAACAAGGAGGAAGAGCGAATTGCCAGTCTTATCATTGGCAATTTAAATAAGGACGGCTATTTGGATGTGTCGGCTGAAGAAATTGCTGAAACGAGCGGATCATCGCTTGAAAATATCGAAGAAATTTTATCATTGATGCAAACCTTCGATCCAATTGGCGTTTGTGCCAGGGATCTGAGTGAATGCCTGCTGATACAGGCTAACCATCTGGGCCTGCAGGATACGATTGTCACCGAAATCATCACCAATCATCTCCCGAATCTGGAAAAGAAAAATTACAAACTTATCTGCAAGACTTTGAAAAAGAGTATGGATGAAGTCGTATCCGCGGTCAATGTTATCACGAGCCTGGAGCCCAAACCCGGCCGCGAGTTCAGTGATGAGACACCGCAATACATCAATCCGGACATTTACGTCTATAAACTTGAAAACGATTTTGTCATCCTGCTCAATGACGACGGCATGCCGAAACTGCGCGTGAATTCTTACTATAAAAATTCCATCACGCGCGGCAAAAAAATCTCCGGGGACGCCGAAGATTATATCCAGGATAAAATGCGGTCGGCTGCCTGGTTGATCAAAAGCATTCATCAGCGTCAAAAAACCATCTACCGCGTAATGGAAAGCATTTTGCGCTTTCAAAGGGAATTTTTTGACCAGGGAATTTCCCATCTAAAGCCGATGGTACTCAGGGACGTGGCCCAGGATATTGGGATGCATGAATCCACCATCAGCCGGGTAACCACCAACAAATATGCGTTTACCCCCCAGGGTATATTTGAATTGAAGTATTTCTTCAACAGCTCAATCAGGCGATCTCATGGCGGAACCATAGCATCTGCCAGTGTTCAGGACAAAATCAGACAAATCATATTGGGTGAAAATCCTAAAAAGCCCTACAGCGATGATAAAATCGCACAAATTTTGAAAAATGATGAAATTCATATTGCACGCAGAACAGTAGCTAAATACCGTGAAATGTTAAAAGTTTTGCCATCCAATAAACGCAAACAGATATAGGGAGGTCTAAACATATGCAGACATCCGTCACCTTCAAAAATCTTGATCCCTCTGACCATCTGAAATCATATGTTGGTGATAAGTTAGATCGATTCGACAAATTTCTTGACAACCCGGCCGAAGCCAATGTTGTTCTGGCGGTCGAAAAATTTCGCCACATTGCTGAAATCAACATATCAGGTGATCGACTCAGTATAATTGGCAAAGAAGAAACGGTTGACATGTATTCGGCCATCGATATGGTGCTCGATAAGCTTGAAAAACAGATCAAGAAAAACAAGGAAAAAATCAGAGAACGCAGATCCGCCTCGAAAAACCGCAATCGATCGATGCTTGATGAGATAGGCAACCCGCCTGACGAAGACAGCGACAGGCAAATCAAAATCAGGAACATTGAATATAAACCGATGGATATCGAAGAAGCCGTTTTGCAAATGGATTTGATCGAAGATAATTTTCTGGTATTTACCAATGCCAGATCTGATCAAACAAATGTATTGTATCGGCGCCGGGACGGCCATTACGGCTTGATTCAGCCAAGTTCGTGATTATAATAAGCGATTCCTTGATGAGTAATTTTAATTTTCCGGTTCGATGGTGTAATGTTCGAACCGGTTTTATACTGAACGATAAAAATCTTTTGGCCTACATACACAGCGTTCTGCATGTTTAGCCATAGACGTGAGTTTAAATTTCAATAATTCAAATGGTGGATACGCAATTTATTAAAACGCTGTGTATAAATGCAATAATATGTGAAAATGAAAATATGTGAAGTATTGCAGAAAGAAGCAATTCAGGCCGATTTGAAGGCCCAGAATAAAAAAGGGATCCTGGAAGAACTTGTGGGCCCTGTGGCTGGAATTGCCAATGTCCATCCGGAAGATCTGGTCAAAGTCCTCCTGGAAAGAGAGCGTCTCGGCAGTACCGGAATTGGTGGCGGCATTGGTATCCCACACGGCAAAATGAAAGACCTTGAATCGCTGGTTCTCGGTTTCGGGCTGAGTCGCAAGGGGGTCGATTTTGAATCGCTGGATGGCAAGCCGGTCCATATCTTTTTTCTCCTGATTACACCTGAAAATTCAACGGGTCTTCATCTAAAGCTTCTGGCTCGAATATCCAGAATTCTAAAAAATGAACCTTTCAAGGACAGACTCTTAGGTGCCTCTGACCGCGATGAGATTTTAAGTATTATCAAAGGGGAGGATGAAGAATTTTAACTGCTGAAATGAACTAACGTGCAAACAAAAGTCATTTTCATCATTACAGGTCTTTCAGGCTCCGGAAAGAGCACGGCCATGGCCGCCCTGGAGGATGCCGGATTTTATTGCATCGACAATATGCCGGTAGATCTTCTGCCCAAATTTCTGGAAATGCCGCTAGAGCGTGATTCTGATATTTCCGGAATAGCGCTGGTCATGGATTTGCGCGAAAAAGGCTTTCTTGCCAGATACAGCGCCGTCTTCAGCGAGCTCAAAAAGAAAGGCTATTTTTTCGAAATCCTGTTTCTTGAAGCCGAAGAAGAAATCCTGGTTCAGCGTTACAGCGAAACACGCAGACAACACCCCATGTCAACCGGCAAAAGTCTACTGGACGACATCCGGTTGGAAAAGGAGCAGCTGGAAGATTTGAGATCGGCATCTGATCTGGTGATCAACACCAGCGAGTTTAATGTACACGAACTCAGGTCAAAAATTCTGGACATCGCCCAGAGAAGCAAAAAAAACGTACCCATGCGCATCAATGTTCTCTCGTTTGGTTTCAAGTACGGGATACCCTACGATGCTGATCTGATCATGGATGTGCGTTTTATGGTAAATCCGTACTTTATTCCGGAATTAAAGGAGCTTGATGGAGAAGCACAAGAGATAATAGATTTTGTTATAGGCCACGCTGACACCCGCGCATTCCTTGAAAAATATCTGGGTCTGCTTGACTATTTAATCCCGTTGTACGAGAAAGAGGGCAAGGCCTATTTAACAATAGCGCTCGGCTGTACCGGGGGTCGGCACCGATCTGTAACGATTGCCAGAACTATATACGAGCACATCCATGCCATGGGAAAAACTGTGGAACTTAATCACCGCGACCGAGTCCAGCCTTCGTAGATCAGAGATAGTTCAACCCAAATCCAGTGGCAGACAGATAGTCAGAATAAATAAAATGAATAACGGACATTAAGCATATGCATGGTGTTTTATGATCGGTATTGTTATCGTCACACATAGCCGGCTTGGTGATGCCTTGATCGGTGCGGCTGAATTTATTATCGGAAATCGACCTGAAGCCATGGAATCGGTCTCGATCGATCTGAGTGAGAACGCGGATAAACTGCGCACCAAGATTGCCCAGGGAATCAAGAAGGTCGAAGGGCAGGAAGGCATTCTTATTCTGACGGATATGTTCGGAGGCACTCCCTCCAATCTCAGTTACTCGTTTTTGGAGGAAGGTCACATCGAGGTGTTGTCCGGTGTAAACCTTCCGATATTGATCCAGGCTGCAAGCTTGCGGGATAAAAACATGAAACTCGACGAGCTGGCAGCCAAGCTGGAAGTATTTGGCAAAAAAAGCATTTCTCTGGCCAGCGGAATTCTTAAAGGCAACAAGCGGAGTTAAACCGTGAGCAGTTGGCAGCTTGGTACCATCAACCAGGCCGATGAGCTTGAGCCTATTCTGGCCATCGAACAACGTTCGTTTCGGTGGCCCTGGGGTCGTCTTTCCTTTGAAGGGGAGCTGTCCTGTCAAAATGCTTGCAACTATATTGTCAAATCGTGCGCAAACGGCACCGGCGAGCAGGTGGTCGCATACGCCTTCTTTCGTCTGGCAGCCGATGAACTACACCTTTTAAAAATTGCCGTCAGCCCCGCCTGGCGGGGACATGGGATCGCCACCCGGCTTCTTGAGCGGTGTTTTACAATCCGTGCGAAGCAGGGGGCAACTTCGGTTCATCTTGAAGTTCGCCCATCAAACACCGCAGCCATTGAACTTTATCTGAAGCTCGGGTTTGAAGTGATCGGTCGACGGCACAAATATTATGCGGATACAAAGGAAGATGCAGTATTGATGATGAAAAACCTAAAGGAGGAATTATGAGTATTAAGCTTGGTATTAATGGTTTCGGCAGAATCGGCCGTATGGTTTTAAGAGCTGCCCTGAAACACCCCGATGTGGAAGTTGTGGCGATCAATGATTTGACTGATTCGGAAACAATGGCCTACCTGTTAAAATATGACTCGGTTCACGGCCAACTGGATATGGAGGTTACGGCCAAAGATGACAGTATCCAGGTCGGTGACAAATCCATTGCCATCCGTTCCGTAAAAGACCCGGAAAAAATCGGCTGGGGTGATTTCGGAGTGGATATTGCCGCCGAATGCACCGGTATCTTTCGCGATCGGGAAGGCGCCTCGAAACATCTGGCCGCCGGAGCCCGCAAAGTCATTATCTCTGCCCCGGCCGGCAACCCGGACATTACGATTGTCATGGGGGTAAACTCCAACCAGTATGATCCCCGACAGCATCACATCATTTCAAATGCTTCCTGCACCACCAATTGTCTGGCGCCGGTTGCCAAGGTGCTGCTGGAAAATTTTGGCCTACAGCACGGGCTGATGACCACCATTCATAGCTATACCGGTGATCAGCGGTTGCTTGATTTCCCCCACAAGGACCTTCGGCGGGCCCGGGCGGCAGCACTGTCCATGATCCCCACCACAACGGGTGCGGCCAAAGCCGTCGCACTGGTACTGCCGGAGCTTTCCGGTAAGCTCAACGGCCTGGCCATCCGGGTTCCCACGCCCAATGTATCGCTGGTGGATCTGGTGGCAACGGTCGATAAAGCAGGCCTTACCGTCTCAGATGTAAACGAGGCTTTGAAGCAGGCATCCGAAGAATCCCTGGCCGGCTATCTGGGTTACAGCGACAAACCGCTGGTCTCGATTGATCACAACGGTTGCGCGCTGTCTTCCATCGTGGATGCACCCACCACCTATGTCATCGAAGACATGGTCAAAGTGCTCTCCTGGTACGATAATGAGTCCGGTTATTCCCACCGCATGGTCGACCTGGCCGCCATGGTGGGCAAAGAGCTGTAACGAATAGAAGGTGAGAGGTTGAGAAGATAGGAAGGTGAGAAAGTATCAGGACTGAGTGATGAGGACTGAGGATTGAGAACGGAAAAAGGGGGCAGGTGTCAGGTTTCAGGGAACAGCCATTTGAAGTCGTAATTCCTTAAACCTTTTTCCTTTAACCTTTGACCTTTATCCTTTTAGACCTTACGCCCTATACCGTATACCTTTCACCAATTTCTATGACCGCTGAGCTTGTACAAACACTTGCAGCAAAGGAATAAATCAATGAATACACGCACCCCACTTATAGCCGGCAACTGGAAAATGTACAAAACCAATGCCGAAGCCGTGGAAACGGCCGGCCGTCTGGTTGAGCTGGTTGCAGGCACGTCTGATGTGGATATCATGATTACACCGGTGTTCACCGCAATTGATCCGGTTTGCACGGTTGTCAAAGGCAGCCGGGTTGGTTTGGGAGCCCAGAATTTGTACTGGGAGAAGGAAGGTGCTTATACCGGAGAAATTTCCGCTGACATGCTGGTTTCCGCCGGATGCCAATACGTGATCATCGGTCATTCGGAAAGACGCCAGTATTTCGGTGAAACCGATGAAACCGTCAACAAAAAGATCGGTGCCGCCATCACGGCCAATCTGATTCCGGTTTTCTGCATCGGCGAAACCGAGGCTGAACGAGAATCCGGCAACACATTTTCTGTGCTTGACAAACAGGTTAAAGACGGGTTAAAAGAAAAGGTTGTTGAAGATATCGGTTCTTTGGTCATTGCCTATGAACCGGTCTGGGCCATCGGAACCGGCAAGACGGCCACCAGCGATCAAGCTCAGGAAACGCACAAATATATCCGCTCGCTGATCGATGGCGTTTTTGGCACGGCTCTGGCCGACTCCGTCCGGATTCTGTACGGTGGCAGCGTCAAACCGGCCAATGTTGCCGAATTGATGGCAATGCCGGATATCGATGGTGCCCTGGTTGGCGGCGCCAGCCTGGATGCCGAGTCGTTCAGCCGGATTGTAAAATTCTAAAATTTCATTGGGACACAGATTTACACGGATTAACACGGATAACTAATTCAGGATTCAGGAGAATCAATTTTGGAGTTCAGAAATTAAGGAATTTAGGGATTAAAGAATTTTTATTCGCATTATTTCATTTTTAAGAATTCCGACTTCCGCATTCCCAATTCCGAATTCTAATGATTCCGACTTCCGCAGGCCGTATTTCGAATTCATATATTTCCGTGTCCTAACAGGAAAAACTTAAGCATTATGACAATTTTACTAATAGTGATTCACGTCCTCGTTTGTATCGCGCTGATCATGATTGTTTTGCTCCAGACGGGCAAAGGCTCGGACATGGGCGCCGCTTTTGGTGGCGGATCGAGCCAGACGCTGTTTGGCAGCACCGGTGCCTCGACTTTTTTGAGCAAAGCCACAACCGGCGCCGCCATTGTATTTATGCTCACCTCGTTGGGGCTGGCATATATGTCCAGTCACCGCACGGGAACGGAATCGGTTGTCACCGAGACCCCTGTCCCGATAGAAGGATCGGCCCTGCCGGCACCGGGCACACCGCCTGCAGCCGGCGGCAGCGATTCACAGCCGGCCAAACAGTCAGAGTAACATATAGCTGTAGATTTTTGAAAACGTGCCGAAGTGGTGGAATTTGGTAGACACGCTATCTTGAGGGGGTAGTGGCTTACGGCCGTGCCGGTTCAAGTCCGGCCTTCGGCACCAACCACATCTTTTTAAAAGCGATTTCAGGTATTTACCGGGATCGCTTTTTTTCATATGCGATTTTCGGCCTGATTTTCGCACCGGTTTGGGCAGGATAACAGCCTCCACTCAGGAATATTCATCCCCGATTTCATAGCCTATGGAACGATAACCCTTAAGTCGTCGATCATACATTCTTGCCAAAACCGGCACATTCAAATCCGCGTAATCGTAAATCACTACCTTCTACTTACTGTCGTGGATTCTGTTCAAACGACCGGCGTATTGATTTAGGGTACCTCTTCAGGAAATCGGCAAAGTCAAAAATAAGGAAGCTACATTTTGGCAATTGATTGTTTTTGCTCTTTTAGCTGATTGATTCTTGCCTGCAGCGCCTTCCTTTTTTCATCTAAAGCAGCCAGTTCCTGCTCAGCAGACTTGATTCGCTCATCTATTGGCTTTTGATTCTTCAAAATATCCTCGAAAATATTCGACGCAAACGTCATGAAATCGGTATAACCTTACAATTTCATTAATTTAAAATCAATCGTCATTTCATTAATCACGCAAAAATAAAAAATAAATGCGTTGACAATATGTCACATTTGACATATTTTAAACCATATGAGCCCCCAAGATAAACCACTGGTATGGATGCATGGTGAGATCGCCACACCGCCCTTTTCTGAAAATGCTCGAATCGAAGCGGGATATTTATTGCGGCAAGTTCAAAAAGGCGTAAAGTTATCTTTACCACAATCGCGACCAATGCCATCGATTGGGACCCGGTGTCATGAGCTAAGAATAATTGATGAAAACTTGACCTGGCGAATAATATATCGAATCTACACCGATGCGATTTTGATTCTGGAGGTTTTTGAAAAGAAGACGAACAAAACCCCCAAATCGATTATCAATATCTGCAAACAAAGAATCAGTCGATATGAAGCAGATGTTAAAAATTGGAAAAAATAAAATGGATAAGAGAAAAAAGAAAGATTTAGAATCTAAGGGTTATAAGGTCGGATCTGTTGATGAATTTCTTGGATTGAGCCCGGATGAATCGGATTACATCGAGCTAAAACTCGCACTCAGCGAAGCTCTGGCAAAACTCCGCAAAAAAAGCAATTTAACACAGGCACAGTTAGCTAAACAGCTGAAGTCCAGTCAGTCAAGGGTTGCTAAAATGGAAAAGGGAGATCCAACCGTATCAGTGGACCTGCTTATAAAATCAATGCTGGCTATGGGTGCCGACAAGAAAAGCATCGCCAGAGCGATCGCCTGACACGTTTCACCGGAATAGACATGAACGTTAGCTCCACATTTTTTTTCACTGCTGATGAACACTACGGGCACGCAAACATCATCAAGTATTGTAACCGCCCTTTCACATCGGTTGATGATATGGATGCCGAGATTATTCAGCGCCACAATGAAATCGTCGGACCGAAGGATGTTGTGATTCATGCAGGAGACTTTACCCTTTCGAAAAAGACTTTTGCCGAAAATTACATTCGGCAGCTTAACGGAACCCACATTTTTCTGAAAGGCAGCCACGATTATTGGCTGAAAAAGTCAGCCATTGTATTCTGGGAGAGGGAAATGGAAGGATTTTATGTGGTTGTATGTCATTTCGCCAGGCGTGTCTGGCCACGGTCACATTACAACAGCCGGCAACTTTATGGCCATTCCCACGGAAAACTTCCGCCCATCGGCAAGCAGTGGGACATCGGGGTTGATAATAACGTTTTTTATCCGGTCAGCTTCAATAAAATTCGTGAAATAATGCATAATCGGCCAGATAACCCTAATTTTGTGGGTAATAAAGCTGCCTGAATGATTTTTCGTGAATTGAAATATGCGATTATGCGGCCAGGAACGTACAAAACTCGTTTAAACTCACTTAAACTCACTTGTAAATCAGTAACTTATTGTTTTCATTGGTTATCTGGCAAGTCCGGCCTTCGGCACCATCCATGCATTAATCTTAAGGGTTTCAGTCACCTACTGGAACCCTTTTGCTTTCATATGCAAAAATATGCATTTTTCGTACAGGACTTGGTACACCTTTGCCGCCGCCGGTTAAGGCATCTTCCAACCCCGCCCTGCCCTCTCCTGGAATCCAGTGACCGTATACGTCCACGGTGATCGCAATCGATGAATGGCCGAGCTGTTTCTGCACATAAGCCGGGCTCACCCCTGCCATTAAAAGGATCGTAGCGTATGTGTGTCGAAGGTCGTGGGGATTGCGAGTTTTCAACCGGGCCGCCTTGCACACCCGCTTCAGCTCACCTTGAACCTTACGCTGACTATACGGCCAGGGACCGCCCCTCTCTGCCGGATCGACAAACAGAAGATCCACACCGCCACCACTGCCCCTTTTAAGCCCTCTTTTCTTAAGGTATGCGATGTGGGATCACCAATTAAGCTTTGCTGTCTTGGCCACGATAGCGGATTAAATTCATGGCCATCATGGTGGCCACGACATCACTATCCTGGTTGACCATCTCGCAAAAGGAGAACAATACACCCCGGTCGGGCTTGCTGCGGGAAGGTTTCACCTTGTGCACGGTAATCCGCAAAGTCAACTCGTCGCCGGGGCGTACCGGTTTGAGCCAGCGCAGTTCATCCACACCCGGGCTTCCCAGACTAGCCGGTCCCGGCAGGCAGTGTTCCACGAACAATCGCATGAACAGAGCGCAGGTATGCCATCCGCTGGCGATGAGACCGCCGTATACTGTTTCTTTGGCGGCCTCCGGATTGGTATGAAAAAGCTGCGGATCAAACTGTTTTCCGAAGCGGACGATCTCATCCTCGCTTATGGCAAGGGGACCGAACTCATGGACGTCTCCTTCCACGAAGTCCTCCAAATAACGGTCATGCGCTGTGGTGATAAAGACCCCGTTACTCATTCAAATTGACCCCCTTACTGGATTTTAGACAATTCGCAACCAGATGGATATATCAGTAAGCCGACACAACGGTCAAGGACTCTGAGTTCGTCTGAACTTCAGTGAAAAAATTAAGAAAATCAGAGGGACGTCCGTTATATATTTACATTTTTACAAGCTTTTAAGTTGAGACACTTTAAATGATATTCGATATTTATCAACTTCCTATCAGTTCTTTTTGTATCTG
>CACVKW010000747.1 GCA_902749685.1 Olavius sp. associated proteobacterium Delta 1
TGAGTGAAACTCAATTGGTGGGTACTCGGTATCTGGTACTGGGTATTGGTTTTAAGGAATGGGTTTGATTTTTAATATATCACCCGCAAGGGCCATATAA
>CACVKW010000748.1 GCA_902749685.1 Olavius sp. associated proteobacterium Delta 1
ATACTGGATGTCGTTGAAATTCACCGATAGTGTCCTGTTAGATATCCAGCATCGAGTATCAAGCATCCAGCATCAGCCCGGAAAAAGCAACGATCTCAGGCA
>CACVKW010000749.1 GCA_902749685.1 Olavius sp. associated proteobacterium Delta 1
AGTCGTTTCCGATACCGCACGCGCTATTTTACGGATTCGGGCATCATCGGTTCAAAGGAGTTCGTGGCTGAAAATTACCAGCGATTTAGACATCTATTTCACTCAAAGCACGAAAAAAAACCCAAACCGATCAAAGGCTTGGATGGAATGTATTCGTTAAAG
>CACVKW010000750.1 GCA_902749685.1 Olavius sp. associated proteobacterium Delta 1
AGGGACATCACCATCGGCGGTCTGGCCAAGACGTATTTGGTGGGCGGCTTGGGTAAAGGCGGCAAGGGCTATTATGCGCTGGATGTGACCGACCCGGGTAGTATCGGTGATGAAGACGATCTGGCGGCCCGGGCCCTGTGGGAGGTTCCCGACCCGCGAAGCGAAGGCAGCCTTGCGTTTAAAATGCAAGGTCCGCCCAGGTCGGTGGGTGATGTTATCTATACCCTGGGTACAGGGGGCATCACGGCCCAAGCAGAGATTGCCGCGATTCCATATATGAGCTTGGCGGACGGTGTCGGAATTTTCGACCTGATCAATGTAACGGGAACCTTTGAGGACGGTGATGATTTGTTCGTCGGCTCAATTGCCGATCCAACAAAAGTTGCCGAGGCCACCGGCCGGCTCTATGATTCAACCATGGGCTACAGCTACAGCCGGCCGGTGATCGCCAAGTCCAATGATACTTCGGAGGCCGAATGGCTGGTGATCTTCGGCAACGGCTATGACAGCCAAAAAAGCCATGCGGTGCTCTATATCCTGAATCTGGCAACCGGTGATGTGATCAAAA
>CACVKW010000751.1 GCA_902749685.1 Olavius sp. associated proteobacterium Delta 1
AATGCAGTTCTTACATAATCTGTCGTTATCAGACAGAGCATCTATTTTTAAAAAGAATCTAGGGTGCGCCGTCTGATAACGCGAGTTTATGTAATCAGTTAGCATTTAGCATGCCAGCCGGGACCAACACGGAAGGTAAGCGGCTGGCTAATTTAAATATCTATTCCCGCCCACCACCCTTGAAATAAGGATCGGGTCGATTTTAATTGGG
>CACVKW010000752.1 GCA_902749685.1 Olavius sp. associated proteobacterium Delta 1
AATTTCAACGACATCCAGTATCCAGAAACCAGAATCCAGGATCAGTCAATACTTTCAATGGTCTTCATTGCAGCGGCTAAGTTGGATTTCAAAATTTTATGCAACTATAGGGTTAA
>CACVKW010000753.1 GCA_902749685.1 Olavius sp. associated proteobacterium Delta 1
GATCCTGGATTCTGGTTTCTGGATCCTGGATGTCGTTGAAATTCACCGATAGTGTCCTGTTAGATATCCAGCATCGAGTATCAAGCATCCAGCATCAGCGCGGAAAAAGCAAGGATCTCAGACATAACGGCCAGGCTAGATGACAAGAATTTATGCAATGTTAGGGTGTAATCTTTTACAGTTCTTCAGACTATGAATAATTATTAAAATGGAAGCAATCGATCCATCAGGAATTGAACAAATACTACAGTACGAATTCAATGATAAGAATCTGCTGCAGGAAGCCCTGCGGCACAGCTCCTTCGTCAACGAGCTCGGGGAACCTCAGCTGCGGGATAACGAGCGGCTTGAATTTTTAGGGGATGCGGTTTTAAATCTTATTGTAGGTCACATCCTCATGCGCTGCTATCCGGATTTAAAGGAAGGCGACCTGTCAAGGAGTCGTGCCAACCTTGTTAATGAATCTCAGCTGGCTAAAATGGCGCGCTCGTTTAATTTGGGATTGTACATCCAGCTCGGCAAAGGTGAGATTCAAACCCATGGCCGGGATAAAAACTCTATTTTAGCGGATACCTTCGAAGCGCTAATGGCTGCCATCTATCTGGACGGTGGATTCGATGCAGCTTTTCAAATAATTGAAACTAACTTCCAGCCGCTGATCGAGTACCTGCACAGCACTGCCAATAACCATGATTATAAAAGCCAGCTGCAGGAAAAAGTCCAGATCGAACATGGTTCGATGCCGGACTACAGTATCGTCCGGGAAGACGGCCCGGATCATGATAAAACGTTTTGGGTTGCGCTGAAAGTGCTGAATATCGAAACCCAGGGCAGCGGGAAAAGTAAAAAAACAGCCGAACAGGATGCAGCCAGACTGGCACTTGAGATTCTGAATAAAGAATCTTGATGCTGGATACTCGATACTGGATGCTGGATACTCGAAAGTCGATGGTTAATGGTCGGGGATAGTCACTGGTCACTTCAGGTTGGGCGTATAGTCGCTTTTCTGCGGCTGTTGAACATTTTTATAATTTGTGACAGACTTAATAAATATCGACTCAATGGATTAGAGCATCATGTATAAACGCAAGCTTTTATCTTTCTCATATGGTCACCACCCTGACGAATCAGACTCAACATGAAGACCTCCAAAAACCATATGATCAATACCAGTAAACATCAACCAGCATCCAGCAACCAAATACCAGAAACCAGCATCCAGCCTCAAGCATCCAGCAGCCGCCCCTTTATCATCCCAATTTTTCTCCCCCACGCCGGTTGCCCGCACCAATGTGTCTTTTGCAATCAGGTATCGATTACCGGTCGTATCCTAAGGGCAGCCAATGCCGACCAAATCCGTTCTCAAATTCATCAATTCCTGGAATATAAAAACGGCCGGCGCAAGCCTGTCCAAATCTCATTTTACGGCGGCAATTTTCTGGGCTTAAAAATTGATGAAATTAAACTATTGCTTGACCTGGCCAGCGAATTTATCAGCCGGGGCCATGTGGACAGCATCCGGTTTTCGACACGCCCGGACACGATAACCCCTGAACGCCTTGATATCATTGCAGCGTATCCCGTCGAAACGGTTGAGCTCGGTGTGCAATCGATGGATGATCCGGTTCTGGCGCTGGCCAGGCGGGGGCACCGTGCTGCGGATACGGTGCGGGCAGTTCACCAGCTCAAAGAGCATAAATATAAGATCGGATTGCAAATGATGGTGGGACTGCCGGGTGATACTGAAGCCCTATCATTGATCAGCGCTGAAAAAATGGCCGCATTGCACCCGGATTTTGTGCGCATATATCCGACGCTGGTTCTTAAAGACAGCCGGCTTGCAGGATGGTATCGAAATGGGACCTATACACCGCTTTGCCTGGCAGAGGCGGTAACCCAAGTTAAAAAACAATACCTGCTCTTTAAGAGGCACAACATTGGGGTCATACGCATGGGGTTGCAGGCTTCAGAGGAACTGGCGGATGACTCAACGGTTCTGGCGGGTCCTTATCATCCGGCCTTCGGACACATGGTCTATTCAGAAATCTTTTGGGATAAAGTCGTAGAGGCAATCGAATCGGCAACAGGCGTTAAAGACCGGCTGAGCATCTTGGTGAGCCCGCGCTGTATCTCAAAAATGCGGGGATTGAAAAACAAAAATATCGATAAGCTTAAAAAGCGCTACCAGTTTAAGTTCATCGATGTTGTGCCGGATAATTCTCTTGCGCCAGAGGAGTTGATGGTGCGGTAAAGCGCCTAAAAAAACATTAGAGCGTTTGGACCAAGCTATATTAGATGTTGTTAATACCCAAAAAACATTCAGTAACTGACTGTATCGGAATATTATTATGACAAACGCTCTAATCACAAAAGCAATCTAGCATTTCTGTCCTTTTTTCAGCAAATCTACAACTTCGTTGACAACATCATTTGCCTGTTGATCCAACTCTTCGTCGTTCAGGTTTGCGAACCACATGCCTGCGTTCATTCTTGTCCGTTGCGGCTACCGGTCCGGGCATTCGACCCGATCTTTTGATTTCAGCAATGGCACGTGCGGCATGCGCAAAAAGGTGTTGTTTCACTTCAGACTTGGTCCAGCCACCGGCTTTGAAGACTTTCTGATGTTCCCCGGCCAATACAACCACGACATCCTGCTGACCAACGATATTCATGGAACCCAGGTTTGACATCGCATCGGCCATCGTAATGCAAAGCGTATCCGGATATCCTCGTAATGAAATCCAAACCACCGGATAACCCGACGACACAACCAGTGCCGTCGAGCCAAATTAACTAATTGAAAATCAATGTAATAGATGTTAAACGAGGAGTTGTTTAGCTCTTTCCCTACCAATTGTTTGACTAAATATGTCAATCGAACTCGATTGAGTATTGCTATCAATCGGAACATAAACGCGGTCCGGATTCTCCACGACGTGGAAGGCGTCGAGCATTTGCGTTCGGTTAACCGCAATCCATTCTACGGAATAAAAATGATTGAAGAAATAATCCAAAGAAACGTATTTGAAATTGTTGACTTAAAAGATGCTGATGACTCAAATTATTGGCATGGCAGGGGCCCAATCGAAAGAGTTGAAGCAATCGAATTCATGAGAAAGGTAATGTTTGGTAATGATCGAGTTTCCAAAAGACTTCAAAGAGTTCTTACAGTTGTTGAACTCAAAAGAAGTTGAATACCTTGTTATTGGAGGTTATGCTGTCGGCTATCATGGTTATCCACGAGCAACAGGGGAGATGGATATATGGATTTCTATGAATGAGAAAAATGCGCTAAAGATGGTCAGTGCGTTAAAAGAATTTGGATTTGATATACCCGAGTTAAAAAAAGAAATGTTTTTAAAAAAAGAAAAGATCATAAGAATGGGGGTTCCCCCCATGCGATTGGAAATCATTACAACTATCGATGGTGTTGGCTTTGAAAAGTGTTTCAAGAATCGGGTGATTGCTGATTTTGAATCTTTTAAAGTTAATTTTATTTCAAAAGGTGACTTATTGGTTAATAAACGTGCAAGCGGTCGTCCCAAGGATCTTGTTGATTATAGCAAGTTGCAGGATGAATAGACCGTAGAACAACGCCTTGAAGAAGGACGGAATAAAATAATAGTGCCAAGTCCACGTTTTGACCTTTGACATTTTTTAACAAGAGTCAAACGTTGACTTGACCCCCAATCGAAGACACCACCTCGAACATTTAGATATTGAAATAATAGAGTTTAAAGGCTCCAGTGGGCGGGGATAAACCGCCGCCCCTACATCATGATAGAAGCTATTCACGAACTTATCAGCTTATTAGCTTCCCTCCTCAGGCAGCCGCACCACCAGCACAGGTTTGCGGGATCGCCGCAGCACGCGCCGCGCCGTGCTGCCCATCATGGCATCCGCCAGGGTTCCGTGTCCGTGGGTTCCCATCACGATCAGATCGCAGTTTTTTTCTTCAGTATTTTTTAAAATCTCCTCAACCGGATTGCCCCTGACAACAATAATATCATCGGTGACAAACCCCTCGCCTTCCCGGCTTTCCTTCACATTCTCACTGAAGTGATGCAACGCATCCCTGATAGTCAAGTGGTCGCGTCTTTTCCCAATAATAGCTTCCCTGGCTTCCTCAACGTTCTGGGATTTAATTTCTTCCCATCGTTCTTCACTGATATATCCGATTACCCTTTTGTCTAAACGACTCGGAACTTGGGGCAGTACATGAATAAAGGTGATGGTGGCATTATAAAGATCGGCCAGGCTGGCGGCGTAGGCAAACGCATAGCGTGCGTTTTCTGACAGATCGGTTGCATAAAGAATTTTGTTGATGTTGACTTTCGGTAATTTCATTTTTAACACCTCTAATGCAATACGAAAGGGAGTAAAATTAATCGTAATCTTTTGTCTTTTAAAAAAGTTAGCCACGAATTAACACGAATAATCACGAATTATTGCAGGGCAAAAGCAGGGGCTTGTAAAGAAGAATGAATTTCGTGTAGATACGTGCTAATTAGTGGCTTCTTTAAAACATCAAGATTATTTCCCGCGATCTAAGTTCATTCACGACTAAACCCGTCAACATATCAGCTATTCAACTGATTTCAACTGGCCGGTGCTTTCTTAGAAAGCCCCTTCAGCTGCTTGATCCAAATACCGCTCAGCAGCCAGGAGTAGGCGTAAGTACCAAAGAAAATAAGCACAAATGCCTTGATGATATCCCATCCGCTGCCGTTCAAGGAGAAGCCCGGGACATAGCCGAACAAAAAGGGCCCCAGATACAGGAACTTGGCAAATTTAAAAGCGGCAAAGGCGGTGCGCCACATGTTGGCCTTGGCAATTGTGGCTCCGGCAAAGGCGGCAATACATACCGGCGGTGTAATATTGGAATCCTGTGACAGCCAGTAGACGATCATATGGGCGGCGATCTCGTTAACCCCCAGATGAATCAGAGCCGGCACTGCAACGACCGCCGTAACCAGGTAAGCGGCGGTCACCGGCACCCCCATTCCCAGAATCAAGGAGGCCAGAGCAATCAAAAAGATGGTGGCCACCAGCTTGAAGTCGATACCAAAAAACACGGCACCGCTGGCAAGTTCAATAACAATATCGGCAAAGGTCAATACCAGCCCGCTATAAGTCAGCACGCCGATAATAATACCGATGACCCCCACGGTGGCGCCTATTTTAAGGCTGTTTTCGGTGCCGGTCCGGGAAGCTTTCACAAAGTTCACCAGTTCGGTTTTGACATCAGCTCCTTTGGATCTCCGATAAAAAATCATGATGCTGGAAAAAATCAGCCCATAGAGCAATAAAAGCTTTGCAGAAAATGCTGTTTTAATAAAAACAATACCGGCCTCCCCCATCATGGGTTCGATGATTCTGGGCAAAAGCAACTGGCCAATGAGCAAAAAGACCGCTATCCAAAAAACGGTTAGATCGATTCGTGTGTCTTTGGATTTGTGGCTGACAGCAACACAGGTGGCCAATCCCAGGATGGCGGAGTAGGCTGGCGAATAAGCGCTCAACATAAAAATGGTAATAACGATCAAGGGTAGTGTGTAAGCCCATTGTTTTTTCAGAATTTCCATCGCGCTGTGTTCGCTTTTCTCACCTTTAAGGTTGTGCATCTTGGCCTCGTAATGCACCATGATAAAAACGCTGAACACATACATGATCGCCGGAAATATGGCCACCAGCATGATCTTTGAATAGGGAACGCCGGTGAGTTCGGCCATGATAAAGCCGCCCGCGCCCATGATGGGGGGCATGAACATCCCTGAAATGGAGGCCGCCGGCTCGATGCCGCCGGCAATATGGGGTCGGAACCCCGCTTTTTTCATCATGGGAATCGTAAAGGTACCGGTGGAAACCGTGTTGGCAATGGCACTGCCCGAAATGGAGCCGAATAGGCCGCTGGCAATAACCGAAACCTTGGCCGGCCCGCCGATTCTGTGCCCCACCGCTGCCAGGGGAAAATCGATGAAAAATCTCTGGGCGCCGGATTTTTCCAGAAAGGCCCCGAAAAGCACAAACAGGATGACATAGGTCGCCAGGACATTGGCCATGATGCCGAAAACGCCGTCACTCTTGTAGAAAATGCTGGTGCACACCCCCGGAAACGTGTCCCCCGCATGGGCAATCAGGTCGGGCGCATAATCCCCGTAAACCCCAAAAAGCAACAATACGGCACCCAGGATAACAAAAACATTACCCACCACCCGTCTGGCCAGCTCGATGCCGATGAGCACGCCTATGACGGCAACGAACATGTCAAACGGCGTTTCTGCCCCCGTACGGTAATTGATGACTTCAAAATTGAGGATCCAGTAGCCGACGCTGAAGATGGAAGAAAATATCAGGATATAGTCAACAACCCGCATGATGCGGGACTTGGATTTGTATAATAAAAACGCCAGGACATAGGTAATAATGACATATATGCCCCGGTGATACTGGGTGGATGCGGGTTGTAAAACTGCGGAATAGGAGTAAAAAAGAACCAGAGCGACGGATAATACGTCAAACACTATTTTCTCAAAGCGGTTTAATTTGTCATACACTTTTTTACCCCTTCCCTATGAATTTTATAGCTATTCATACTTACCCAATTCCTTTAATGCAACAAAAATGGCTGCGAGATATGGCAGACGGCATCCGATAATCGCCGCAACCATATCTCACATCGCTTAAAACGGCAACGCCGCAATCGATAAAATCGCGCAGCGATTTTATTTCAGCATCCCTTTTTCTTTCCAGAATTTTTCGGCACCGGGATGAAACGGGGTAACGATGTTGGCGGCACCGGTTTTCAGGCTCATGTTTTTAAAGGTCTTTTTCTGGCCGTACATGTGCTTGAGGCCCTCGTCGGCATAGATCAGGGTCAGCAGCTTGTAAACGACATCGTCGGGAACCTTGGAATTGGCAACCCACAGCGCGCTGTCCTGGAAAGAAGGCGCGTCATAATCCACACCTTTGTAGGTGCCGGCCGGAACCGCGAGTTTTCCGAAATAAGGATACTTTTTGTAGAATCCGGAGGCCTGAGCATCGGCATCCAGATCCAGCAGGGCAATTTTGTTGGTCTGGGCCGCCATAATCACCGCACCGCTCGGAAAAGCGGTGAACAGCCAGAAGGCATCCAGCTGCTTGTTACCGAAGGCTGCCGCGGCATCGTTATAACCCATGGCATTGCGCTCGATCTTGTCCCAGACACCCATGTGGCTGAAGAACAGTTCGCAGTTGGCAAAGGCACCCGAGCCGGCGTTGCCGACCCCGACCTTTTTGCCGGCCAGGTCTTTAACGCTCTTTATCCCGGAGCCGGCACGAACCACCATCTGACCCGGTGCGCCGTATAACCAGGCGACTGCCAGTACATTTTCATATTTTTTGGTGTCATTTTTCATCTGGCCGTTGCGACCCAACCAGACATGACCGGAATAGACCACGCTCATCTGTTGCCTGCCGGCGTTGGTTTTTCTCAGGTTTTCCACCGAACCGGCTGATGTTTGGGCTTTTACGGAAAAATCTTTTTCAGCTTTAACCGGCTTATACACCTGAATACCGTTGGCAACGACCTGAAACGTACCTCCGGCAGGTCCGCCACCGAAAATAACTCTCGTTTTAGCAAACGACGGCGCCGAAAAAGCAACCGTTATAATTAAAATTGCAAAGACAGCAATAGCAGCGGTAAATAAATTTTTTTTCATGATAATCCTCCATCGTGTTTAGATTGAACAAGACGCTCAACAGAAATTGAACATCCTAAAGTTAATGATATAGATTGTTGCATAAATCTACCCTTGTCTAACCATAAGCCAAATTTTTTGACTTTCACCTCCTTTCATATCTCATAATTTTAAAAATTTCTGATTTTTTATTTTTCTTTAATCGAAAAAACTGATTCGCCTGTATTCGTAAACATGCAATTTCAGGATAGCCGGCTCCGCAAAAAAAAATCGCTAATTATCAGCAGCCGACTTCTTTGAACAATATCGTAAAATGAGCTGATGCTCCCCGGAAAACCTGCTGCGTATCGTGATTCACATTCGGCGCAAAAGGACTTCTTTAAATTAAGGAAGCTTAGACAACCTACTTGGAAGCGAAAAGAATGTCAACTGGACTATTTCTGATTTTGTTGTCAGTATTTTTCTTACAGGATGGGAATCGCACGGCAATCGGAACGCCGCCCTAGCCGCTTGGGAGCCAAAGGACTGAAGGTTGATTTACTTAATAAAATCAGGGTTCTATCAGTCGGTTTTGGATGGCAAAACGCGACAGATCGGCATTGTTGCGCAGGTTAAGTTTCTTTAACAAACGGGATCGGTAGGTGTCCACGGTTTTGATACTGATATGGTAGGCCCTGGCAATCTCGCGGTTGGTATGCCCCATGGCCAGGCGTCGCAGCACCTGAAGTTCCCTCATCGATAGAGAATCCAGCGCAGACTGCCCTTGCGCTCCCCTGGCGATTCGCAGTGCCAAAGCTTCAGCAGCGTCATCGGTGACATAACGACTGCCGCTGTGCACCCTGCGGATGGCCTTTACGAGTTGTTCCGGTGCGGATTGCTTGGTAAGATATCCCATGGCGCCGGCTTCTATCGCCCGCACAACATATTGACCTTCCTCGTGCATGGTCAGAATGAGAATCGGCAATTGGGGGTAATGATTGCGAAGCTGGCTGACGACTTCCAAGCCATCCAGACCCGGCATTGAAATATCGATTACCGCCACATCGGGCAACGTTTCATGAACCTGATCGATCGCCTCCCGACCATCGGCCGCCTCGGCGATTACCTCCATCTCCCCGCTTTCCTCCACGATGCGGCGCAATCCGGCGCGCACAATGCTGTGATCATCTGCCAACAAAACCTTTATCATAATTCAATCTTCAATTTACAATCTTCAATTCGGTGTCCTGCCAAAGGACCGGAACTTTGAAATATACCCGGGTTCCATTCTCCGGCCGGGATTGAACTTCCAGGATGCCGCCGGCCAGACTGGCCCGTTCACGCATTCCAGCCACTCCCAAACCTTGGGATTCAGAAAGCTCCAGAATGTCGAAACCGCAGCCGTTGTCTGCCACCAGCAATGTCAGCTTTTCCCGTTGTTGCTTAAGGACAACATCCACGTGACCGGCAAATGCATGGCGCGCTATGTTGGTCAAAGCTTCCTGGGTGATACGATATGATGCTGTGGCCACTGTATCGTTTATATCGGACACCTGGTTATGCTCAAAAATACAGGTGATCCCGGTGCGTCTTTCAAAATCGGAGGTGTACCATTCCAGGGCGTCAACCAGGCCCAAATCATCCAGCACACCGGGACGCAATCGAAAGGCCATACTCCGGACGTCCTGAATGGTCATGTCAATCAGATGATCCATTACCTTGGCCCTTTCGGCCGCGGCGGGATCGGATATTTTCAACCGTTCCTGCAGCCAGGCTGAATCCATGCGCAGCGCCGTCAGCATCTGGCCCAATTCATCATGCAGCTCGCGCGCAATTGCCGAGCGCTCTTTTTCCTGACTGGTCATGATGTTGCCCGAAAGACGACGGAGTTGATTCTGCGCTTTTTTGACAGCGGTGATATCGGTTGAAATTCCGCACACCCCGCTGGTCGTATCCGAATCATCATACACAGGAAACTTTACCGATAAATAGGTATGATCGCTGTCATTCAATGGAATATGTTCTTCCACCTGATATGAACTGCCCTGGGAAAGGACTTTCAGATCGTTGTGCCGTAATTGGTCGGCGACATCCGCCGGGAAGATGTCATAATCGGTTTTACCGCGCACCTCCTCGTTGCGCATGGCAAACAATTCCTCAAAACGGGAGTTGACGAAAACGTATCGTCCGTCCCGGTCTTTAATAGAAACGATGGCCGGGGTGTATCTGAGGATACTGGTTATCTCCTGGGTCTGCTTTTTGACCAATCGCTCCAGATCTTCAGAATAGCGCCTGAGTTCTTCCTTGGCAAGTTCAAGGGCCTCTTCGGCATGTTTTCGTTCGGTGACATCGATGGAAACGGCCAGTGATCTAGCCGGCTTTCCGCTGGCATCCCGATCGCTGATGGCGGACAGCAGAATATCAATCTCGTCACCATTTTTTTTAACAAACCGGTAAGAAATATCCTGACAAAACCCGGCCTTAAAAAATTCGGGCAGTACAACCTCCTCGGCGTAGCGACGGGATGATTCAGTATAAAAATCGGTCAGTTTTCTTCCAATCACTTCATCGCGTTCGTAGCCAAGAACCTCCAGCCAATAATCACTCACGCTGACCAGGCAGCCATCGGTATCTATCGAATGCAGCATGGCCGGTGTGTGGTGATAAAGGGATCGGTAGCGCTCTTCACTTTTACGCAACGCTTTTTCTGCCGAAAGCCTTTTGAGAATCTCGACACTTGCCTTGCGGTAAAGCAAAAAAACCGATAATCCGATCAGAACACATAAGGCCAAAATTAAAGGTCCGGTAATCTTAATGAGCGGATCCAACACCGTTTTGGAGATCGCCTTAAGGCTGCGCAGGTGAATGATTTTCCATCCTGAATAATTATCCAACGCCAGGCGGTGCAGGAGGTATTCATTGCCGGAACTGTCAGCGGCATACTTTTCGCCTTTGGTCGTAAGCCCGGTCCAGATCCACGGGCCATGGCCAAATTGAATGGAATCTTCTATGCGGGATTTTTGTTCCGGGGTAAGCTTCATCAAAGAATGGTAAAGCCAATTTTTGCGATTGGATATAAAAACAATCCCCTGGGGATCGGTGACCAGTACGATTTCATCCGGTGCGGCAACCAGCTCTTTTTCGACCTGCTCGATGGAGGCTTTGATTACCACAACTCCGGCAAATGTGCCGGGCTCTATTCCGGGAATCGGATGACTGAAATATGCCCCTCTTCGGCCCGAGGCCGTGCCCAAAGCGAGATAGGTGGCCGGCTTACCGTGGATGGCCTGCTGGAAATAGGGACGAAAATCAAAATTCATACCCACAAAACTATCCGGGGCATTGCGGTTGCTTGAAGCAATGGTGTCACCTTCGGGAGTCATCAGATAACAGACCTCGGTATCCAGGGTCTTATTAAAATGGTCCAGAACGGCGTTGGCATTCACCATAGCATTGAGATCAATCGGCTGAATCAGGACCTGCCTGAGTTCTTTCATCCCGGCCAGTGCTCTAACCGGTTTACGATTTTCCGACAGATAGAAAGAAAGATTTTTCTTTATGGTTTGCACTCGCGCAACGGCCTGCCGCTCAGCCTCTTTGAAAGCTGATTTTTTCAAAGAGGCGTAATATAGGTAGCCGCCGGTTGAAGCCGACAAAAAGGCTAATAAAGATAGGACCAGCAATATAACGCGCAGTTTCATGTTAACTTCTCGCTTTTTCCAATACGATTCGCATATAACGGCCAACATTATAACGGAATAAAATTGCAAAGCAAGATTCTTGTATAGCAGATTTTATGAGACAACAGGGCAAACGAGATAGATAAAGAGGCGTTTTAAAAAGCTGATATCCGGGTGTATCGCTTGAAGGTTGGCGGTTGGTGATCGATGGTTTTCAACTGATTTCCGGTGGCCGGCACCCGGCATATGGTTGATACTGACAACCAATTTTTCAGCTAATCTATTTCGGCAAAAACCGGGACCCGGAAATAAAGCTAGATGTCCTTCTTAAACAGATCTTCGGTCTCGCGGGCTTCATCGGGCCTTTTGGTATACTCGGTGGGAACCGTTCCTTCCTTAAAGCATTCGAAAACCACATTTTTGGATTCCGGCACCGGCAGCAATCCGGTATCCGCATCGATTTTGGCAAACTCGACGCCTTCTGGGGCCTGAAAAACCTTGACGGGTTTACCTTCAAGCGCTCGCTTCATAAAACCGAGCCAAATGGGGCTGGCCGCCCTGGAGCCGGTTTCTCCGTAACCCATCGGGGCCTCTTCATCCAAACCGACCCACACCCCCGTGATATACTCAGGGGTGTATCCGACAAACCAGGCATCAAACAGGTCATTGCTCGTACCGGTTTTGCCGGCCACCGGTCGCTTTAACGCTTTAACCCGCCTGCCGGTGCCGTATTTGACGACACCTTCCAACAGGTTGGTCATTATATAGGCCGTATTTTTCTCAATCACTTTTTTTCGCTCGGGCGCCATTTCTTCCAGAACCTTGCCGTTGCGATCAACCACTTTCAAGACAAATACCGGTTCGACCAGGTAGCCCTGATTGGCGAAAACCGAATAGGCCCTGAGAAGTTCAAGCAGGGAAGTACCGGATGATCCAAGCGCAATCGACAGATCCCGGCTCAGTTTGGACTCAATCCCCAGTTTTCCGGCATATTCAATGGCGTAATCAACGCCGATATCCTGTAAAATTTTAATGGTTACCAGATTGCGGGATTTGGCCAGGGCCTTGCGCAAAAGGGTCGGACCATAAAAGGTTTCTTTGTAATTATGGGGCTTCCACGTGTGATCGCGTTCTTCATCCGTGTAGACGATCGCTGAATCGATGATGGTGGTCGCCGGGGTGTAGATTTTTTTCGGATCTTCATATTCCTTATCCAGAGCTGCCGAATAAATAAGGGGCTTAAAGGCGGATCCCGGTTGACGTCTGGATTGGGTGGCACGATTGAACTGGGTTTGCCTGAAATCACGACCGCCGATCATGGCCTTTACCAGACCGGTTCCGGCTTCGATGCTCATCAGGGCGGACTGGGCGATGGGCATTTGCTCCAGAGCCAGCAGCCACATTTTTTTACCTTCTTTTTTGCCCTTGACCTTAACCAGAATGACATCCCCCACGGCAAGCGCCTGTGAGGGCCGTTTCAGTTTGACCTTGTAATAGGCAACTTCCGGGTCGGGTTTGCGGGCCCAGATCATGTCCTCGAGGGCAATGGTGCCCTGCGAATTTCCCAGGCGAACCGTTACCGTTTTCTGGCGGTCATTGACGGCAATCACCACACCCTTGGCCGTGGCCCCCGCCTCCAATGGTTTTTTATCGAGTTCAACCTGCAGCGTTTGGGAATAGGATTCAATCGCTTCGGGTTTTATCTGTTCCAAAGGACCGCGGTAACCCTCTCGTTTATCCAGTTCGAATAACCCCTTTTGGATTTCTTCCCTGGCAATTTTCTGCATCTCCAGATTAACGGCCGCATACACCTGCAGCCCCTGGGTATACAAAGCATCGGTTCCATATTTTTTTTCAAGATGGCGCCGCACATGCTCGGTATAAAAGGGGACTTCTTCGATGTACAGGTTGCGTCGGGGTTTGATATCAAGTTTGGTGTTAATGGCTTCCGTGGCCTGGATATTGGTTATGTAGGACTCGGCCACCATACGGTTTAATACGTAAATCTGGCGCTGTTTGGCCCGTTCCGGATGTCTGAATGGTGAATATTTGCTGGGTGCCTGGGGCAATCCGGCCAGAATGGCACATTCTGCAAGATTTAGATCTTTCACGGATTTGCCGAAATAATTTTCAGAAGCGGCCTGCACCCCATAGGCCCCGTGCCCCAGATAAATTTGGTTGAGATACAGGTACAGGATATCTTCTTTGGAGAAGGCTTTATCGATACTATAAGCCAGGATGGCTTCCCTTAATTTTCGTTTATAGCTTCGCTCCGGAGTCAGCAGAAACGATTTGGTGACCTGCTGTGTGATCGTACTGCCGCCCTGCACGATGGTACCGGCTTCAAGATTTTTAAAAAACGCTCTGACAATACTTATGAAATCAATGCCTTGATGTTTATAAAATCTGGAGTCTTCAGCCGCTACAAAGGCATCGACCAAGGTACGGGGCATCTCCTTTAAGGGAATGACAATGCGGCGCTCTTTAAAGAATTCGGCAATTTTACGATTGTCATCGGCATAGACGGTCGTAATAATCGATGGGTGATAATCAGCCAGCGAGGTTATTTTGGGCAGATCTTTGCTGATGGAATAATAAAGGGCCAGGCCGGCCCCTGCGCCGCAGAAAACCAACATTAATCCCAGCAAAAAGGACCATAGCATAAGGGTTTTAAAAAACCCCCTTTTTTCACGCCGGACATGATTTTTTCTAATATCCGATTTTCGTTTTTGTTTAGACATATTTAAATAAAAAAGGATTTGACAATAATTTCCTAAGTGGTTACTCAAGAGGGTTTAAAAAACTCTTGGCAGGGCTCAGTTTCGACAGGACAAATTTCCTGAATGAATAGTTTATAATAGCGTCTTATAACGACAAATTCAACATCATAATTACTCCGCCCCGAATAATTGCGACATCAGGTGCAGCTAACATATCGTTGTACTTTAAAATTTTAGGCGCAGCATTAAGTAATTAATCTGCCGGATTAATGATCAAAAAACATTGTACAGTTGTCAAAACACTATTTATCACCCTGGATTTACTATTTTCAGGGCGGAGCAATTAAATGATCCAACTCGATTTTAAAAAAACAGGCGGGCTGATTCCCGCCATTGCCCAGGACTATGCCACCGGAGAAATATTAATGCTGGCCTATATGAATCAGGAGGCCTTTGATGCCACGCTGTCGTCGGGCAAAGCGACTTACTACAGCCGCAGCCGCCAAACACTCTGGATTAAAGGTGAAACCTCCGGCAATGTGCAACGGGTAAAAGAAATCCGAATTGACTGTGATGATGACACCGTGCTTTTAAAAGTCGAGCAGCTCGGCGGGGCGGCCTGCCATACCGGTCATCGCAGCTGCTTTTATAAGAAACTTGAAAATGGTTCCATCCGGGTAATCGGAGAACCGATGTTTGACCCCAAGGAGGTGTATAAGAAGTGAACACACAATTGAAATTGGGAATTCCTAAGGGAAGTCTGCAAAACGCAACCATCGCTTTGTTCAAGCGTTCCGGTTGGCATATTAATGTCAACGGAAGAAGTTATTTTCCCGAAATCGATGATGATTCGATTAATTGTGCTATTTGCCGGGCCCAGGAAATGTCGCGCTATGTGGAAAGCGGTACGCTGGATGCAGGACTCACCGGCAAGGACTGGATCGCAGAAAACGAATCCGATGTGCACATCGTGACTGATCTGGTTTATTCAAAGGTCAGTTCCCGGCCGGCACGCTGGGTAATCGCGGTCCCCTACGACTCACCGATAAAGAAACTGGAGGATCTGACGGGAAAAAAGATAGCCACAGAACTCACGGAATTTACCCGGCGTTATTTTGCCGAACGCAAAATTGCCGTGAAGGTCGAATTTTCCTGGGGGGCCACCGAAGCCAAAGTGGTGTCCGGACTTGCCGATGCCGTCGTAGAAGTTACGGAAACCGAAAGCACAATAAAAGCCCATGGTCTGCGCATTATCCATGAATTGATGCAAACGAACACCCAGCTGATCGTAAACCACGAAGCCTGGCAAAACCCGCATAAAAAGAAAAAAGTCGAGCAGATCGCTTTGCTGCTCCAGGGTGCACTGCTGGGTGAAAAGATGGTGGGAGTCAAAATGAATGTCCCGCAAAACCGGATGGAAGAGATCATCGCAATGCTGCCAAGCCTAAATGCCCCGACCGTAGCATCTTTGTATCAGTCCGATTGGTATTCCGTAGAGGTCGTGGTCAGCGAAGAGACGGTGCGCGAACTCATTCCGCAGTTGATTAAGCATGGGGCGGAAGGGATTATAGAATATCCGCTTAACAAAGTGATATAGATTTACGCGTTGCGGGGTGCGGGATACGTGGCGCGGGGTACGGGGAGCGAGTTACGTGTTTCGGGTTACGGGGTACGAGTTAGGCGTTACGGAGTGTGAGGTTCGAATTACGGGGTGAGAAGATGCAGGTAGCGTGTTAAAAGGTGCGGCGTGGTTTTGAACATAGATGATTTTAGTTGGCAAATTGATCCCTAATCGTTTAATCGGCCATTTCGACTTTAAAACAAGCGATTGAACATAAAATATGTATTAACTTGTATCCAAAAACATGAAACTCGTAACCCGTAACACGCAACTCGCAACACAAGGTTTATTATTATGATTTCAAAGAGAACCTCTGAGATGACTTCTTTCATTGTCATGGATGTCCTCGAACGGGCCAATGAAATGGAACGCGCCGGCAATCACATCATTCACCTCGAAGTGGGTGAGCCGGATTTTGACACCCCCCGCTGTGTCAAAGAGGCGGCCTGCCGGGCGTTGGAAAATGGCCACACCCACTACACCCATAGCCTGGGAATGTTCGAGTTGCGAGAGGCTATCTGCGAGTACTATTTCACGACCTATAATGTATCCGTCGAGCCGAATCAGGTGATCGTGACATCCGGCTCGTCCCCGGCTATTTTCCTGGTGTTTTCAGCCTTGCTTGAAAAATGCGATGAGGTGATCGTATCCGATCCCCATTATGCCTGCTACCCCAATTTTATTAAATTTGTTCAGGGAATACCTGTCACCGTCCCCGTATACGAAGAAGACGGCTTTCAATACCGGCCGGAGTTGATCAAAGAGCAAATAAATTCGAAAACCAGGGCAATTTTTATCAACTCACCATCCAATCCCACAGGAAATCTGCTGGCGGAAAACCGCATGAAAGCAGTCGCCGATCTGGTATCCGCGCCGGAATCTCCCCTCATCGTATCCGATGAAATCTACCACGGTCTGGTTTACGAGGGAACGGAACATAGCATACTGGAATTTACCGACCGGGCATTTGTGTTAAACGGATTTTCAAAACTTTTTGCCATGACCGGCCTGCGGCTGGGCTATGTCATAGCTCCGCAACCGTTTATTCGACCCATGCAAAAACTGCAGCAAAATTTTTTTATATCTGCCAACGCCATGGTTCAAATGGCCGGTATCGCTGCGCTAAAAGAAGCCCGGGACGATGTCTCACGAATGAAGGGTATATATAATAAACGACGTCGGTTCATGATAGCCCGATTAAAAGAAATCGGTTTTGGCATCACGGTGGAGCCCACCGGGGCTTTTTATGTTTTTGCCAATGCCAAACACCTTGCGGACGACTCCTATAAGTTAGCCTTCGATATCCTGGAAAATGCCCGGGTCGGAGTGGCACCCGGTATCGATTTTGGCCCCAATGGCGAAGGCTATCTCAGATTTTCCTATGCCAATTCACTGGAAAATATAGCGGAAGGGATGGACAGGCTCGAAAATTACCTCGCGGAGCGTGCGAAATAAATCGAAATTTTTAATCAATCTATACGACTATCTGATTTCAGCATAGGGCAAAGGGCATGGTGCATAGCGAAAACCTGAATACCGGCAAGCCGTCTACCATCGTTCACTCTGCTCTCTGCTCTTTGCCCTATGCATTTTGATATAGAGCATTAACATACATGGTAACGTAACCAATGCTTGATGCCCGGATCCAATAACCATGAAGATAACGTCGGCTGAATTTATCACCAGCGCCACCAAGCCTTCGCAATATCCGCCGGAGGGGTTGCCTGAAATTGCCTTTGCCGGACGCTCCAATGTGGGCAAATCCAGTCTGATTAATGTTCTTGTCAATCGTAAACGTCTGGTAAAAACCAGTTCCACGCCCGGCCGAACCCAGCTGGTTAATTTCTTTGACATTAATGATTATATTACCTTTGTTGATCTGCCCGGCTACGGATACGCCAGGGTTCCGGCCTCCGTTAAAAAAAAATGGGGCCCCATGATTGAGACCTACCTGTCCGGCCGCAACACTCTAAAAGGTGTGGTTGTAATCCTGGATATTCGGCGCACGCCCCGGCAGGAAGAGCATAGTCTGATCGCCTGGCTTGGGCACTACGCAATCGCCTGCATATTGGTGCTTACCAAAACAGATAAGCTCTCAAAATCCAAACTGGCCAGACAACGTGCTGTCGTAGCCCGAACGCTGGCGCTGGATGCCAGCGACTTAATCCTGTTTTCAGCCAAATCCCGCAAAGGGCGCGAGGATGTCTGGAAAGCAATTGAATTTATAATTACTCCGCCCTGAAAAATACAAGTAACAGGCTATGATAAAACAAAAAGGTCAGTTTGAAACTGATGAGACTGTTTTGATGTTGTCCGGGCGGATTAATTATTAAATTATAAAAATAATGGCTGACGAAGGCATATAAAAAAGGCTACGCTCGGAAAACGCGACTGCCGCCGGGCAGTTTAAGAGCAAAACAATAGGTGGCAAATGTTCGAAATGCTTATTAGATAGTTTCTCGTCCTCGTTCTCGCATTCGGAAAATAGAGTTGATGAAGCCCGTTGCCAAACGGATCGAGGACGACATCCCAGTGAGATATGCCTTTCCAACACAATACCTTCAGTTTCTGCCAACATGTTTTAGGACCAACCGATAAGGGCATAATATGCAAGATATTAATGATCAATATAAAAACTTCAAAGCCGGCTATGTTGCCATTGCCGGTACGCCGAATGCGGGCAAATCGACCCTGCTCAATCGGATGCTCGGTGAAAAAATATCCATCACTTCCAAAAAACCGCAGACAACGCGAAACCGGATCCTGGGAGTACTGCATCGCCCCGAAATTCAAATAGTTTTTTTCGATACACCGGGAGTATTTGAAGCCAGGGACAAATTAAACGTTCGAATTGTCGATGCCGCACTCTCAGCTGTCGGGGATGCCGATTTAATCCTGGTTGTCATCGATGTCTCGCATTCGGAACCAAATGCCGAACGCTTTCTGGTAAAACAACTCCAGAATCAGACCAGACCGGTAATATTAGCCCCGAATAAGATTGATCTGATTGATAAATCCCATGTGCTTGAAAGCATCGATAAATGGTCTAACGTGTATGAGTTTGAGGAGATCGTCCCGATTTCTGCGCGGGATGGAATTCAGATAGACGAACTGATTTCAGCCATGGCCGGCATACTGCCCCCCGGTCCACCGTACTTCCCGGAAGACACGCTAACCGACGTTACCGAACGGTTTATTGCCGCCGAGTTGATCCGCGAACAGGTATTCCGGCTGACCGGTGCGGAACTCCCCTATGCCACGGCGGTAACCATAGACACTTTCAGAGAAAAAAAGGAAGGGCACCTGGTAAATATCGAAGCGACTATTCATCTGGAACGCGACTCTCAAAAAGGAATGGTCATTGGAAAAAACGGCAGCAAACTAAAGCAGATCGGCACCCGCTCCCGCGAGCAGATCGAGAAAATGCTGGGATGCAAAATTTACTTGAAGCTCTTCGTACGCGTCCAGAAAAACTGGCGCAAGGACACCAAAGCCATCCGGCGTTTCGGCTACTAAATACCGGTCCTAGGCGGTTATATTGTTTGGTAGGTAACCCTTCTCATGTTTGATCAGCCATTCTTTGCGCCATAGGCCTCCGCCGTATCCGGTCAGACTCCCATCGCTTCCGATGACCCGATGGCAGGGAATGATAATGGCGATGGGATTTCTACCGTTGGCATTTCCCACCGCCCGGCAGGCCTTTGGTTTGCCGATGATACTGGCGATCTCGCCGTAAGAGACAACCGCACCAAAAGGTATTTTTTCAAGCTGCTGCCATACCATTCTTTGAAAGATTGTCCCTTGAGGATCAAGCTTTAGTAAGAACTCTTTTCTTTTGCCACTAAAATACTCATCGATTTGCTTGAGGCAGGTTTTTATGCAGAACGGCAGGTCGGCATCTCCCGGCAGCATATCCTCCACAAAGTCCACAGATAAGATGCTGTCCTGCATCCCACTGATTTCAATGGGTCCCAGGGGCGATTTGTAATAGGCATTATAGGTTTTCATGACCGACCTTGATCACTAATCAAAGTTGAGCGAATGTCGCGGCTGCCGTAATAAAAGGAAGATTTTGGTCCGCTTTGGTTTTATAAGACAATAAAATCCCAAATTTCAAGCACCAAATTACAAATAAATCACAATTTTCAATATTCAATGACCAAAACAATCAATATTTGCGGTCTAATCATTTCCCTCTACATATTTTTTTACAGTTCTGCGGTCTATATTGAGACGCCGGGCAGTTTCGACATACGACCCGACGTTGGCGTACACATGGGTACAGTAAAGGCGACAGAGTTCCTCCAAGGTCAGGGTCCCTTCACGGAAAGACAACAGTTGCACGGCATTCTGCCCGCTGGCCTGATCAGCGGCAGGGTGGTATTCCTGGCGGATCATGATATTGCGAACACATTGCTCAAGCTCGCGAATATTACCCGGCCATGGGTAATCGATGCCAAGTGTATTTTGAATCCATGACAGCACCTCGCCGGCAACCGCTTCACCTTCCGACCCGGCTACTTTCTGGCAAATATAGGCGACCAGATCACCAAGAACTTCCGGAGCCTCTGAGATTTGCTGCTGGAAAGAAGGTGTCGTGATGATGTCTGAACACAGCCGGTAATAAAAATCTTTCCTGAAATCACCATTTTCCATGGCTTGATGGATGTCGCGATGGGTGGCCGCCACGATCTTGCCGCGAAACACCGAATCCCTTGTTGTCCCTAGGCGTTGAAATGTCCGGGCCTGGATCACTCTGAGCAGTTTCACCTGAACCAGGGGATCCAATTCTCCGATCTCATCCAAAAAGACGGTACCTTCGGGTGGGCAGACCTCCAGCCAGCCTTTGCGGTCTTCCAGGGCACCGGTATATGCCCCGCGCCGGTGGCCGAACAATTCTGATTCGACCAGGGTTGAGGGCAGCGCAGATAGGTTAATGGGAAAAAAGGTTTCTGAAAAATCTCTCTCAAACCTCAGCGATTTATGATTAAAAGGGATATACCGCGAAAACCCGATCGCACGTGCGACAAGCTCTTTACCCGACCCAGTCGGTCCGATGATTAATGTGGAAAAATCTCCCATCCGCTGATAGAAGGCCCGGCGATAACGGCGCATGTCGTGGGTGAAGATAGAATTCCACACCATGGCTCTCAGGTTCGCCGCCACTGTCGAACGCCCGACAATGGCTCTGAATATATAATAAAAGGCACGGCGCACCTGAAAGAAACAGGCGAAAATGTGAGCCGCCTCCGTTTGGAACGGTAAATTGTCGACGGGAAGCTTGAAAAAGTGTCGCCAATAGTGGGTGAATTCCTTGAAATACTCGTAGGTCTGATCCTTTTGGGGCTTGACGATGATATCTTTAAATCTTTGGGCATAATAGTAATAAAGTAAAAATAGGATGGTATCTTCGTATAGTTGGAGCTCTTGGCGGTCGCCCGCCGCGCCTTTTTTCAATAGCTGCTGAACCCCTGCAACAATCGAATAGGCTCGTTCCGCTATTTTCCGGGTGTTGACCTGTTGCGTCTCCGGATCGTCTCCCAGCAGATTCCAGTTAGCCTGTGATTCGTCAAATTCGGAGCCCAAAGCCCGCCGTTCATAATCAATGCGTTCGGCCAGAAATGGATTGGCATAGCTGACCTCGGCGACAGATTCCAGAAAACGAAGATCTTCAGCATTTAAAATGGCCATTGCATAATCCGTTGATGTAATCGGTCAAAAAATCAACGTTTCCACCGTCGTCTCTAAAAGCAGTACAGGACTATGGCGGACAAGCAGAGTTCCCCTCCTTCGCCTTTCAGGCTTCCGACTTCGCAAAAGCTTCGACGGGACAAGACGGACGGCAGGCAGGGTTCAGTATTTGTGGGACAAAAAAGCTCTAAGTACAATTTATGTATATAACTTTTTAATTAATTGAATATATTATTAAAAATATTTATTTTTGAGGACTATTCAACTCTAATTTTCTCTTACATCATTATTTAATTTTTAAAATAATAAAATATTCTTAATATAATAGAATATTAACGCTGCAACGGAAATATTATTAAAATATACATATAATGATATCCTATATACATGAATAGAACAATCCAATCAATCCCCTATTATTATTTTTGAATAACAAAAATCACTCGTAACAATATTATCTATCGTTTTATCAGGCGGTTATCGGATATCATTTCCCACTTAACTGGATCTGGCACGGGTGTTGCTCCTTTGGTAGCTGTAGTTCAAACTGCATAAGGAGGTGCAATATGAATAATCACATTATTCGTTTCATACTAATTATCGCTCTGGGAATGGCCGCTTCGGTAAGTCATGCGGCCGGTATTTTGACACCGACCGGATCACAGCATAAACCCATCCAAATCCGGGATCACCATGTTAATGTTGTCATCAATAATGGATTTGCCATAACTGAAGTCTATCAAACCTTTCACAACTCGAACCCTGAAAATCTCGAGGCCATGTATAGTTTTCCGTTGCCCAAAAGTGCCAGCCTTTCGGAGGTAACCATCTATGCCGGAGAACGGGAAATTCACGGAGAAGTTCTGGAAAAGCAGAAAGCCCGCCAAATCTATCAGGATGAAAAAAGCCGTGGCAAGGATTCCGGCCTGGCTGAAAAAAACGAGTTTTACACGTTCGAATTTAAAGTTTATCCCGTCCCTGCCAACGATGAAACTAAAATTCGATTTCTATATTACCAACCCCTTAAGATTGATAGCGGGGTCGGCCGTTATCTGTACCCCCTTGAGGAGGGTGGCACGGATGAGGCCGGTATGAGCTTCTGGACCACCAATGCAAAAGTTGAGAACACCTTTTCCATGAACTTGGAATTCAAATCCGCCTACCCCGTTCAGGATGTGCGCGCCCCGGGATTCGAAGCGGCGGCTGTCATCGACAAATTAACAGACGGACACATCAAGCTGGACATGCAATTGACAGACATGAGCCTAAATCGTGATTTCATATTCTATTACCGTCTACAGGACAATCTTCCCGGCCGGGTTGAAGTCATTCCTTTTCGCAATGATCCGGCCGAACCCGGCTCCTTTATGATGGTAATTACCCCCGGTGAAGATTTAAAGCCCCTGACCAACGGCGCCGACTACTGCTTTGTGCTGGATCTGTCCGGAAGCATGCAATCCAAATTGCATACCCTTAAACAGGGTGTCATCAAGGCTCTTGAAAAGCTCAAACCCGGTGATCGTTTTCGATTTGTGACCTTTTCCAGCAATGCCAAAGAGTTGACAAAAGATTGGATACCGGTATCCGACGAGGCGCTCAGCAGGGCTCGGGAAATCCTCGACCCCGTTACATCCGGCGGCAGCACCAACCTTTATGCCGGTTTGACACTGGGACTAAAAAGACTGGATGAGGACCGGGCCGCCAATATTATCCTCGTCACGGATGCGGTGACCAACACCGGCGTGGTTAATCCTCAAGAATTTCACAAGCTGCTTCAGAAGGTTGATGTCCGGGTGTTCGGATTTCTGCTGGGAAACAGCGCCAACTGGCCCCTGATGCAGACCATTGCCGGGACCTCCGGTGGATTTTATGACACGATCTCAAATACCGATGACATCATGGGCAAAATTTTACTGGCCGGCAACAAAATCAAGTATGAAGCCCTGCTCAATGCGGAGGTGAAGATTTCAGGAGTGAAGGTTTTTGACCTGACAGACGACACCTTCAAGAAGGTTTATCGCGGTGAGCAGCTGGTTGTTTTCGGGAAATATCAAAATGGCGGCGACGCTCGGGTTACCCTCAAGGCCAATCTAACGGGCGAGGATAAAACCTATACCTCGGATTTTAAGTTTCCGGATCTGGCTACGGATAACCCCGAGCTGGAAAGACTCTGGGCGCTGGCCACCATCGAAAAAATTGAATCTCAGGAAAGAATCGGCCAAATGCCGCCATCGGAAACGGAAAACGCCATTCGAGACCTTGGCCTCAGCTATCAGATCGTGACAGACTATACCTCCATGGTGGTTCTATCCGATAGTGCCTTCACCGATCGAGGAATTGAACGCCACAACCAGGCAAGGACAGCTCGCGAACAGCAAGCTCGATCTACAAGGTCACAACAACCCGCCAAAAACCACAGGGTTGATGAAAAAAAGCCGGCCTTTAAATTTAAAGCTCCGAGTCTTGGCGGCGGCGGCGGCGCCATCGATCCGCTGACCGGCTTTTTGGCCATCTTCTTTGCGATTATCGCTGCTGCGAAGCCAATGTTTCGCAGAAAGGGTTAGATATGGTTCAAAGGTTCCGGGTTCTGGGTTTGGGAAGTCTTTAACGAGCGCATTTTTGGCATGACCCACCAAACCTTTGAACCTTGAACCCTGAACCGCACGCGTCAGAATTCTTAAACACAGGGAACACACGATGACTCTTATCAATATAAAACAAAAAGCTCGCAAGACAGCTAAGCGGGTGCCCTATGTCTCACTCCTCCTCAGCGCAGTGGCCCTGCTGATTCATTTTTATCATCCCTTGCGGCCGCATCTGCTTTACACAAGAACTGCCCTGGCGGATGGCCATTGGTGGCGGCTGATTTCCAGCCATTGGGTGCACCTGAATACGGATCACCTGTTGTGGTCAGCTATGACGTTTTTCGTTCTGGGGTCTTTTTGCGAGATCATGGACCGCTGTAAATATGTTATCACCATCGGAATAGCGGCGATTCTCATCCCGCTAGCAATCTGGACCGTCATGCCACACCTTGCAGTGTATGGGGGACTCTCCGGGCTGGATTGTTCTCTTTACTCCTTGTTGATGGTTTTGGTTATCAAACGTGAGTGGCCCAGCCAAAATTGGATTTGGATCACCTTTCACACAATCATGCTTGTTCTGCTGCCGGCTAAAATCATCTATGAGATGGCCAGCGGTTTAGCCATTTTTGTCAATAATATCCGTGCCAATATGGTCCCGGTGCCCCTTTCTCACCTGGTGGGTGGTGTTGTCGGATTTGCGGTTGGAATAGTCAGATCGAGTAAAAATTTTCCCGCTTTAGACTTGCATATATCCAGCTCACCATGTAAATTAAAAGAATAAAGTATAAAAAAATGCGCAGTATATAGCAATAAATCCACAGGACCAATGACCATCCAACATTCTTCAGTTTTCAAAAGACGAGTTGCCTCCCTGAATGTGCTGATTATCAGGGCGGATTAACGAATGGATATAAACGTGCAACACCGCAACTGCAAAAGGAGGGGTGATAATCCATGAAAACTATGAAATCTGTAATCATCGGATTAGCCGTCGCCCTGGCGGCAGTAATCGGCTATACGGTATATCTTCATCAAGGTCCTATTAAAAATATTTCCACCGAAAATCAAAACCGGTTGGCCGAAATCGATCAATTGAAGACAGCTTCAATGGATCTAAATTCCACTCAGAAAGCGGAACTGGACGCCAGGACCCGGCGTGTGAAAGAGCTTGAAATTAAAACGGTGGCGCTGGAAGAAACAGTTGCCAGCGTCTCCGAAGAAAAGAAATTGGTTGAGGCAGAGCTGGAAAAATTAGTTTTTCAGATCCGGAAAGACAAGGAACGTATTGAAGCGGATCTACAATCAAAAGTTGGCGGGTTGGAAAACCAGCTGGTGCTAAAACAGCACGAATTACAAACTTCCCACAATCAAACGCAACAATTAAAAGCAGCTTTGGAAGAGATCAAAACCGATCATCAAACCGAACTCACTGACAAAATTAGACTCGTCGAAGAACTTCAAAGAAAAAGCGGTGAATTGGAAGCGACCGTTTCACGTACACAAAAAGAAACGGAGACGATCGAAGCAGAACTACGGGGAACGATAAAAAGCCTGGAATATCAGCTGGCGCAACGAGAGAGCGAACTACAATTGTCCCGCAACGAAACGCAGCAGCTGAAAGCGGCTTCGGATGAGGCTAAGGCTGCCTACAAAGCCGATCTTGCCAATAAGATTCAGCTCGTGGAAAATCTTCAAAAAAAGAGCGGCGAACTGGAAGAGACGCTTTCCCGAATCAAAAAGGAAGCAGAGGCCCTCGCCGCAGATCTGCAGACAACGATAACGGGTCTGGAAAATCAGCTGGCACAATGGGATCGCGAGCTACAAGCGTCCCGTGCAGAAGTGCAAAAGCTGCGCGGCAACATCGTCGCTTTAGAAAGCAGCAAGGAGACACTCAGACAAAGTTTAGCAGAAATTAGCCGGCAACTGCTGACGGCCGGCAATCAAATCGAAGGCTTGCGAAAAGAAATAGCGGACCAGCAGGCTCACCTCTCACAGACAGAAAAAGCAAATCAGGCACTGATAGAACAGGGTGATTTGCTGGAAGCGGAAAGAGATCAACTTAAACAGACCAATATCGAATTAGAAAATCAGTCAGCTGACCAGGATGCTCAACTCTCACAGACGGTAAAAGCGAATCAGGCCCTGATAGTACAGGGTAATTTGCTGGAAGCGGAAAGAGATCAACTTAAACAGACCAATATCGAATTAGAAAATCAGTTAGCTGACCAGGATGCTCAACTCTCACAGACGGTAAAAGCGAATCAGGCCCTGGTAGAACAGGGTAATTTGCTGGAAGCGGAAAGAGATCAACTTAAACAGACCAACATTGGATTAAAAAATCAACTGACTGAATCGCAAAGCCGATTTCAGACAATCTCTGATGACAAATCCGCCAAAGATCAAAAACTTTCTGAAATGGAAGCAGATCATCAACAATTGCTCAGTCGAGTTGCCGAACTCGATAAGGAAAAGGGTGAGCTTGCCCGGCTAAAAGATGCTCTAAAAAATCAGCTCGGAATGACCCAAAGTCAGATAGAAGCGCTGTCCATGGATGCAGCCAGCAAAGAAAAACAATTAAAATCTAAAGAACAACAGCTAAAGTCCATGGAAAAAGCCTATCAGGAACTTTCCAAGCAGTTTGAACAACAAATTGCGGAAAAAGAAATAAAGATCAGCAACCTGGAAAACAAACTCAATATACGGTTGCTGGATAAAATTCTGTTTGCCTCAGGCAGTGCAGATATTACCTCAGACGGTAACGGGGTATTGAAAAGCCTGGCGACCGAACTACAAAAAATGGAGGGATTTGAGATATCAGTGGCCGGTCACACCGACAACAAACTACTTGGCCGCAAAATTAAGAATATTTATTATGACAACCTGGGCCTGTCGGTTGCGCGTGCCGCAGCGGTGTCGCGCAAACTGCGTGAGATGGGAGTCAGCCCCAATAACCTGTCTGCCGTCGGATACTCCATGCATCGCCCCGTGACCGGCAATGACACCAAGGCAGGTCGACAGAAAAACCGTCGGGTTGAAATTATGTTGGAGCCGCTACGATAGATATCGAAAACGTGCATCGTTAAAAAAATGTATGATTTTAGCTATTTTATATTAACTTAGCCACGAATGGGCACGAATAAACACGAATTACAACAATAGTTAACAGCGGAACCGTTTATAATTAAAAATATCCAGGTATGACATTCAAACTATATCTCGCACCCTTGCGGGGCTTTACTGATTATATCTACCGCAATACTTTTTCCCGACATTTCGACGGTTGCGACGCTGCGGTCACCCCTTTTATACCGACCTTGAAGACAATTCGCGTCAAACCATCGCATCTCAAGGATGTCCTGCCTGAAAACAACTCGGCCATGCCCATCGTTCCCCAAATCATCGGCAACAACCATGAAAATTTTATCCCCCTTGCCGGGCAACTGTCTGACCTGGGCTATAAAACAGTAAACTGGAATCTGGGGTGTCCTTTCCCAATGGTCGCCAAGAAACAGCGTGGTTCCGGTTTGCTGCCGTACCCGGAGAAGATTGATAATTTCCTGAAAAAAACAGTCCCCGCCATTCCCAACCGGCTGTCGATAAAAATCCGTCTGGGTCGCAAGACTCCCGATGAGATATTTAAGCTCATACCGATTTTCAACCGCTATCCATTGCAGGAAATAATAATTCATCCCAGAACCGGCAAACAGATGTACGATGGCGAACCGGACCTGGATGCATTTGAAAAATGCATTGATATGACCCATCATCGAATTGTCTACAACGGTGATATTATTGATTTGAAAAGTTTCAAAAACCTCTCGGCCCGCTTTCCAACCACCGACTCCTGGATGATCGGCCGCGGCGCAATCATCAATCCTTTTTTGCCGGCCATCATCAAAACCGGTAAAGATAACTTCAGCAACCAGGTCGAAACTTTCAGACACTTTTACGAAGAGTTGTTCGAAGAGTATCAAAAGGTATTTTCGGGCCCCGGTCATCTTCTGGAACGAATGAAGGGGTTTTGGTTTTATTTTTCCCAGTCGTTTAAAGACGGCCGCAAAATCCGTAAAAAAGTCCACCGCACCCTTAAGCTCCCGCGCTATCTGGAAATTGTGGAGCGGTTTTTTGAAGAAGATGCGGAATGGGAAAAATGAGTTGATTAGTTTATTGAGTTGATGGGTTTGTTGAGTTAGAAGACTAGTCTCTTAATTTTGATTTCATTGCATTTTATGAAAAAGCTTGTTTCACCACGAAGTTCACGAAGAAACCCTGAAGTCATGTATTCTATTTTTGCCTTAGCGTTCTTCGTGGTCTTCGTGGCTTGATTTCATTTTGGTTCCCCGAAAAGCGGGATTTACGCTTCGCTTCATCCGGGTTGTCCGGATTAGGTACTTGAATGCTTATGCGTTTACGGTCATGTACTCATCCGGCGTCAAGACTTTACCGGTGTATTTGTCCTTGAAGTGCTCATTATCCCAGGTAACCATGGTTGAAACGAATGAAAGGGATTTCTCGGCAACCGCCATTATCAAAGCATCACCGAAGGAGGATTTTTTAGACAATATATCAAATAACCGACGGATCTCTATGTCTGGTAAATCACTTTTAAGATCGGGCTCAGGTAGGACAGTAATATTAAATCGATCACAAAAATAAGTCCATAAATCAAGTAATTGATCCCGGTTGAGATTAAACGAAAGAATACCGCAAAGCTCCAATAAATTAACAATGGTGGTGAAACCGTTGCCATTTCGACCAACAGAGGAAAGAAACGCTTGGTTCACCCGATAGTTTATGTCTCTTTTGTACCGGAGATCAATCACAAATATGTTTGTATCGATTAAAATCAGCTCCTGTTCCGCACCCACTCGGTTGCCTCCCGCCAATTCTTAAATTCAGAGTTTGTGCTATTGAGCGTGGATTCAATTTTTTCCCAGGCTTTTACTGATTCATTAACCCTGTTTAACTCCTTTATATCATTTTTGATGGTGGGTTCAATTACAGCAAGAGGCTTTCCGCGATAGGTCAACGTAAGCCGTTCACCGGATTTTATTCGTCTGATCACTTCGCCTGTTTTTTGTTTTAATTGCTTTGCTGTGATTGTTCCCATGTGCAGCACCTCCAAATAGACACTTAATAATAAAGTATCTACTTAACATTGTTTTGTCAATTTAAAAGTGTCCCAGCAAGATGTCCCGGTGTCGAATTTAACATCAAAGGCTCCCATACTAGCTTTCTAATGTCCATTAATCACAGGAAATTTTCATTATAATGCATAGTTGAAATTGGCACATTGTGGCATATCTTATTTTTTAAATTACATCATATAATAATTAAGATTTAAAAGCTTCTATTTTTATGGCTGAATCTGAGTTCAGGTAACTGCTGCTACTGATCCGGAAAAAAGAAGCTTCGCGCCTGATTTTAAGGAGCTCAGGAATGATGCGCAAAAGTGCGAAGCTAAAGAACGGCTGTATTCGAAGGCAAATTTTTCTGAGAACATACGCTTTTAAAAAAAGCTCATACCATCACGGGATGGCATGGGCTTTTTTTGTATGAACTGCCTGCCCGCCCGCGTGACTGGCAAGATCCTTTTTCCAACTATATGAAGAGGCGGCAACACGGGGCGGGCGGGTTTTACATCCAGGCCTGAAATTAAGCAGACAAAAAAACATCTATACCAATATCATGGCCTTTGCCAATTTCGAAGTGGCACACGGCTCAGGGCGCAAGGCTCAAGGTGAAAATACTTTATTTACTTATGGGCAATTGTTGGCAGCGGATTCTATTGTCTCCGACAGGTAAGAGTGCGCCTTTATCAAGAGCATCAGCAAGACGATCTATGATTCTGTCGCAGAATTTATTCACATTCTCGGAACGCATATTTTTAAGTCTGAAGATGACGACCGAGGGTGATTTAGTCCCCGCAGTGGCAAGAAGTTTTCCGAAGTCTAAATCATGAGGCAGGACTATTCATGTTTTGCATAATTTACAATTCTTATCGTATTAAGTCAACCATACTGTATTTAAGCTAAAACTAATCGTTGGGATTGCAAATGATATGCATTCAATGCCAATTCGACAATCGGGAAGGTGCCAAGTTCTGCAAAGAATGCGGTGCCAATTTGGAGGAGGCTTGCCTGCAATGTGGAACTGTTTACCAGCTGGGCAGCAAATTTTGTGATGATTGCGGCTATAAATTGGATCCGGACATCGAGACGGATAAACCAGCTCCAAGCAGTGAAGGCGAGCGCAAATATGTTACCGTTCTTTTCTCAGATCTTTCCGGCTACACCGCTTTGTCGGAGAATCTCGATCCGGAAGAGGTCAAAGAGATAACGGGCTGGATTTTTGGTGATGTCTCCAAAATCGTCAGCAAATATGGCGGGTTCATCGAAAAGTATGTCGGCGATGCGGTCATGGCGCTATTTGGCGCCAATCAGTCCCATGAGGACGACCCGGTCAGGGCCATAAAAGCTGCTCAGGAAATTCATGGATTGGTTGATTCCATGAGCCCTAAGTATGAGGATATGGTTGGGCAACCGCTTTTGATGCACACGGGAATTAATACCGGTCTGGTGGTCACCGGTGAATTAAATCTGGAAAAAGGAGTTCACGGCGTTGCTGGTGATGCCGTCAACGTAGCCGCCCGTCTCAGCGATGTTGCGAGTTCAGGTGATATTCTGGTTGATCATGAAACCTACACCCGTTCAGAGGGATACTTTCAATTTGAAGAATTGGAGCCCATCCAGTTAAAAGGCAAATCAAAAGCCGTTCAGGTTCATAAGTTTTTATTTATCAAACAGCAGCCCCAGAAAATTCATCGCCTGCACGGTCTGCGGGCGGACTTGATCGGCCGCAAAGCTGAAATGGCTCAGCTCTCAGAAGCCATTCAAAATTTAGCCAATGGAAAAGGATCGGTGTTCTCCATCATTGGCACTGCCGGCACCGGAAAAAGCAGATTGATTGAAGAATTCAAAGCGAATTTGAACATAGAAGAGGCCCTGTGGCGCGAGGGTCATGCCTACCCCTATTCTCAAAATATCCCCTATTTTCCATTAATCGATCTCATTAATCGAACGTTACAGATTGAAGAAGGTGATTCACCGGAAAAAATCAGAGAAAAAATAGAATCAAGCATGAAGCTTTTATTCGACGATAATGAAGACGTCACACCTTATATAGGAAGCCTATATTCACTTAATTATCCGGAAATAGAAAACGTGAGTCCTGAATTTTGGAAGTCTAAATTACAAAAAGGAATGCTCTTGCTATTATCAGCACTGACTAAACAAGGACTCACGATCATTTGCGTGGATGACATACACTGGGCAGATCCCTCCTCGCTGGATCTTGTGCGGTTCCTCTTATCTGAAATCAGGGAACCGGTTATATTCATTTGTGCATACAGACCGACTATCAAACTGTTTACAAGTCATCAGATAAGCACCCTTCCTCATCCATACCAGGAAATTGACCTGCAGGATCTTTCACGGTCAGAATCGCAGGAAATGGTTCAATCCCTTTTGAAAGCTGACAGGATACCCTCTGATTTGCAGCGATTTATTCAGGAAAAGGTGGAGGGCAATCCATTTTATTTGGAAGAGGCTATCAATTCACTGATCGAATCGGATTTCCTGATTCGAGACAACGATGGCTGGCGAGTTACGAAGCAGATTAGCGATGCTGATATCTCGTCAACCGTTCAGGGCGTTATTTCTGCAAGAGTGGACCGATTGGAACAGGAATCTAAACGGATCCTGCAGGAGGCGTCGGTCATCGGTAGGTCATTTTATTACGAAATCCTGAAGAAGATCAGTGAACTTAAGGGAGGAATTGACAAATGTCTCAGCGGTCTCGAACGCCTTGATCTTATCAAAGCAAAGAGTATCCAGCCGGAACTTGAATACTTCTTCAAGCATGCGCTCACCCAGGAAGTCGTCTACAACGGTCTGCTTAAAAAAGAACGCCGCAAAATTCATAAACGCACCGGGCAAGTAATTGAACAGCTATTTGCTGACAGACTTCCGGAATTTTATGAAACCCTTTCCTATCATTTTAAAATGGGTCGATCTATCGGTAAAGCCATCCACTATCTCATGAAATTCGGGCGAAAAAAGTCTGGCAAGGTATGCATTGGATGAATCTCATCAATACTATACCGAGGCGTACCAACTCATTGTTGAATTACCGAACAAAACAAAATCAGATAATGAACTGCTCATTGATCTGCTTATGAAGTGGGCCCTGGTGTTTTATTATCAGGGAGAATTCGGGAGATTAACCGACTTGTTTGAGGAACATCTGGATATAGCCAAAACACTTGATGGTAAATCAAGATATGGCATGTTCCGCGCTTGGCTGGGATTCGCTTTATTATGTCGCAATAGAATCAAAGATTCTTATGAATATCTTATGGAAGCTCTTGAAATTGGTGAGCAATTAAATGACCAAAAGCTTATCGGCTATACCTGCACCTGGCTTCCATGGACCTGTGCTTACTATGGATTACTTGACGAGGCCATCAATTATGGTGAAAGAGCTCAGGAAATATCAAGAGTTTATCCGTCGGATCAATACATATATTTTAAATCCCTGGGCGGGATGGCCCTGGCAACCTATTTAAAGGGAGATAAGCAGCGGCTTTTTGAAATAGGGAAAAAACTTGTCGATTTTGGCCGCAAACAATCAAACATTCGAAGCCAATCCATGGGCCACGGTTTTATTGGCGGTGCGTATGCATTAGAAGGCAATTTACAGGCGGCTGTTGAAAATGGCGAAAAGGGCGTAGGGATCGCCGCAGATCCGTTCTATGCTGAATATGGCAGGGGCTTGCTTGGAAGATTCTATTTATCAAATAATCAAATTGAAAAAGCCGAAAAAAGTTTATGCCGATCACTGCAATTTGGGGAAGAATTCAGGATTGAGATTTTGGTAGCGGCATCTCAGGTATTTTTAGGTGTCATCAAAATTGCCAGAGGCCACATGATCTCAGGTTTGAAATTATTGAAAAAGGGTCAGCGCACGTGTGCCGAAGGTCATATGATTTGTGAACGAGGATTAATTGACCGATTTAGCGGCGGGAGTCCTTATTTGCAGCTTCCCAAATTCGTCGGTATTCCGCTCGAACACTTTCGTCAAGTTTATCCTTTAATTCCAGTGGCAGGTTCAGCGCTATAATCAAATCCTGAACATCAGCCAGATCACGCATGCGATGGGTCGCACTCAACCCGGAGGCCAATTTGAGTTCAATCAGTTTTGCAAGATTAATTACCATTATATCGTCTTGTTCGACTGTCGTCTGGCCTACAGGCTCAGGAAAGGAAACCGGTTTAGGCAATCCGTCACCGGGAAATTCGCCGGCGGTAATAATTTCGATTTTAACATTGGTCTCTGTGTCACGAAATGATTTTGCAGCACCGGGAAAATTCGCAACATATCCTTTACCGACGAGTTTCTCTCGGAATCGCGCCAGTCCTTCGGGAGTTAACAGGATATCAACATCAAGGGTCATACGGACGTATCCATGTGCGGCCAGGGCCATGCCACCGATAATAGCATAAGGGATACCTTCGCCTTCCAGGCGTTGGGCCAAACGTCTCATGGTCTCGAAAACAATACCTTTTTTCATAAAAAAATCATCCGCTAACGTAAGTACATCATGGAAAGATCTATCTCTCCGTTTGGGAATGGAGCCCGTTGTTGGGTTGGAAGGTGACATATTCAGCACAATAACAGACTATTGGTTAATCGGTCAAATTTAATGTGAAATATCTAAATTTCTATCGAAGGATGATGTGTGTCAGTGAAATAAATCAAGTGTTCAAAACAAATGATTGGAAACTGTCAAAAATATAATTTGGGGTGTAATTTAATTCACCCAGTTGATAATTGCTTATGAAGTGTATTATTGCTGCTTCTGCATTATAACATTATTGGCAAGGTACAGAAATGATAAACAACCAAAGAGTTGTGCTGGTTACCGGAGCATCCGCTGGAATCGGCAAATGCTGTGCTGATTATCTTACGCTGGAAGGTAACCGCGTATATGGAACAAGTCGCAGAGCCAATTCGACTGACAGCGAGCAAAGGTCTTCAAAAAGAAATTTGTTTCGATTGATCCAAATGGATGTGACCAATGATTCATCGGTTAAGAAAGGGATTGACTCCATCATCGCCCGGGAATCACGCCTTGATGCCGTCGTGAATAACGCCGGCTATGCAATAATTGGCTCTCTGGAAGATACCACAGTTAAAGAAGCAAAATCCCAGCTTGAAACAAACTTTTTCGGTGCCTTGCGGGTTTGCCGCGCAGTTTTGCCCATCATGCGCCGGCAACGCACCGGATATATCGTCAATATCAGCTCCATTGGCGGATTGATCGGCCTGCCTTTCCAGAGTGCCTACTGCGCGAGTAAGTTTGCACTTGAGGGCGCGATGGAAGCCCTGCGGATAGAGGTGCGGCCCTTCGGCATCCACGTTGTATTGATTGAACCCGGCGATTTTAAAACTGAAATTACACAGCATCGACAACTAGCTGTGGCATCAAAACGCAATTCAGCTTATCGTGACATATTTAATAGGGTTTTACGAACAGTGGAATCCGGCGAGCGAAATGGCCCGACCCCGGAACTGGTTGCTGAACTTATCAATAATGTCATAAGCACGAAATCACCGCGTCTTCGTTATACCGTTGGTAATATCTCTCAAAGAATCGCTGTGCCGTTAAAAAAGATTCTACCTTCCCGCCTTTTTGAATCTCTTATCTCCGGCAGTTTTCAGGCGAGTTAAGTCGAAAATATCCTTAAATTATAAAAGGTTAGATTATAACTGAGCAATAATTATCTTGACAATAACTATCACCATGTGGTACGCATCAAGCGGTCGGATCCAATGAATCGCCGGCGTGAATCGCCAGCGTCGCTTAAACCAGCTCTCTTACGGTTTGTTCCTGAATTAATTGACCTCAGCGCTTTCTCTTCAGGTTAGAACAGAAACTTCCGACTGACCGGCCAATCATTTGTTATTTCTTTAAATCGGTCGCAACAATCGTGTAAAGTCTTAGGGATCTGAAAATTCGTGCCTCAAAGGCGGAGGCAAAAATGCAGACAAATGTAAAATCGAAATTAGGCGAGGATTTGAGAATGTCTAACAAGCCTCGCACCATCTCCGAACGGGATGGCTTGCCGAACTCATTGGCACCGAGCTGGGAGTGAAATCTGACAAAACCCGGTCAACAAATCCGTCTAACGGCGCTGCAAAAACCCACGGCCGACAGCTTCTCACGGTGCTATTTACCGATATGGTTCATTCAACAGAAACAGCCGTAGCATATGGTGACATAAAATGGCGAAGTCTTATAGATCGGCATCATGCTTTGGTGCGTACCGCGCTTTTGCAGTTCCTTGGCCGGGAAATCGATACCGCCGGTGACGGTTTTTTCGCAACTTTTGAGCAACCAGCCAACGCCATCCAATGTGCATCCGCCGTCAGTCAACAGGTTAGCGAACTCGACCTCGAAATCCGGGCCGGTTTGCATCTTGGAGAATGCGATGTAACAGAAGACGCGGTGCGCGGAATTACGGTTCATATCGGCGCCCGGGTGGCCGCCAGGGCCAGTGCCGGAGAGGTCTTAGTCTCCGGCACCCTAAAAGATGCATTGGCCGGATCCGAAATTCGCTTTAAAAAGCGCGGCGCCTACGAACTAAAAGGGATCCCCGGAGAGTGGAAATTATCCGCGGTCGAACTTTAAGCACTTATGGCTTTCTTGAAAAAGAAAACAATGAAAGATCAGAACCGCCTGAGTCAATTTAAAGAAATCTGTTAATGCTGGTGATGTATCCGATTCTACTAATTCTCTACTTTAAGCTTGCGAGAAAGGAAGAAAAGCATGTTGAGAAAAATTTAGCAATAAAATCAATTGCCTAATAAGATAGTGAGAGGTATTCATTATGAAAGCTGCAGTGATGACTCAGTTTCGGGAACCCGTTGAAATACAGAATTTATCAGATCCAGCGCCAGGCCCCAATGATGCTCTTATAGAAGTTAAGGGCTGTGGCGTTTGCCGAAGCGACTGGCATGCCTGGCAAGAGGACTGGAGTTGGGTCGGTATAAAGATAGATCTGCCTCATATACTGGGACACGAAATCAGCGGAGTAGTTAGGGAAGTCGGCAAAAATGTCCGTAAATTCAAGCCTGGTGATCGTGTAACGATGGCTTTTCACACTGCTTGCGGCCAATGCCACTATTGCTATGGCGGTCACTCAAATCTCTGCCAGACAGGACACGGTGCCATCGGCTTTCAATTCAATGGCGGATATGGTCACCTGGTTGTCATGCCGGCCGCCGATGTCAACCTCGTGCAGTTGCCTGATGCGGTGGATTTTATCAGTGCCGCCGCCCTCGGTTGTCGTTTTATGACCGCTTACCATGGCCTCGTTGATCGCGCCGTGGTTCGACCGGGCGAATGGGTAGCCATCTTCGGCCTTGGAGGCATCGGGCTGTCGGCAGTTCAGATTGCCTCAACTTTAGGGGCACAGGTTATAGCAGTCGACATCAGCGAGAATAAACTGGAAATGGCAAAAACCGAAGGGGCCGCAGCAACCCTTAACGCTTTGGAGCAAAAACCTACTGAAGCCATATTAGATTTAACTAAGGGTGGGGCAGATTTATCTGTTGATGCCCTCGGCTTGTCCCAAACCGCACTGCCGGCATTGAGTTCATTACGTCGAGGAGGGCGCCACTTACAGATAGGCCTCACGGGTAAAGCGGAGAAGGGAAAAATTGCCCTTCCGGTTGATGCCATAGTTTTACAAGAAATCAGCTTTATCGGTACCTTTGGTTGTCCAACGACCCGCTACCCAAGCCTGCTCACTCTGGTTGCAAATGGGAAATTAAAGCCAAAGAGTTTGGTGACAAATACAATTCCGGTTGAAAACGTTAATGCCGTACTGTCGTCAATGACAGACTTTGCCACAGTAGGCTTCCAGGTCATTAATTCCTGGTAGTTAAGAAAAGATAAAGAAAGACTTCGGAGTCGAGTTCAAGATGCGGATCGGACTCAACTCCGGTCCGGTGATTGTGGACTCCATCGGGGATGACCTGGGCATGGATTATACGGCCGTTGGCGACACCACCAATCTGGCCTCAAGGATAGAAACCATGGCCAGACCCGGCACCAGTCTGGTATCGGGCAACACCTACAAGCCGCCAGGGATTTTTTCGAATTTAAGTCCCTGGGAAAAGTTGAGGTGAAAGGGAAGGAGCAACTCCAGGAGACATACAAGCTTATTAAAAAAGGTAAAGCAGTGTCGCGTTGAGAAAGGTAGTTAAAAATGACAACCGAAGAAAACACAGCCGTCGTAAGGCGTTTCGTTGAAGAAGTTGAAAACCGGCATAACCTTGGTGCCTTAGATAAGTTATTCAGCCCAGACTATGTCGACCACAGCGGCATTTCGACTTTACCCCTCACGCTCGACGGTACAAAACAATTTTTCACCATATTGTTTACAGCCTTCCCCGACATAGGTGCCACCCTCAACGACCAGGTGGCGGAAGGAGATAAAGTGGTAACCCGCAAGACATTTCACGGACACGGATGATATCACTTCAATGTTGAATTAGTTCCTGACTTCTTGCAATTTAAAACTTTGATCTTATCTATTTGTAATAACATCGGTTCCAAGAAATATTAATTATTATCAAAATCTTGCGAAGGCACCCATGATCTTGCCCGGCATTATTTCCAAAATCCCAATGAAAATATCATTACCGTTGCTTTTTACGGCGCCGGTCTTTGGTGTGGTGATCTTTTTGTCGATCATCACCTTCGCAGAAAGCAATAATGCGGCCAACGAGTTAATGGCCCAGAACCTGGTCCAGATCCACGATCACATCGAAGAACGGCTGGATGATTTGGCCTTTGTCATCTCAAAAGTAAAGTGATGTTATGAAGTATTTTACCTTAATTATTCTTGGCGTCTTTTTTTCTGTGATAATCTGTGCCGCCTTATTTTTCAGCTATAGTGCCTATATCGCGTCAAATAGGATTGAACAAAATTTTACGGCGTCGCTTGGAGAGTTAGAGCAAGAAGTAAGCCGACTCAAGGCTCAGCTCGCGACATTAAAGGATCAAACAGAAGATAATTCGGCTCAAAAGTACTCCATGACAGGAAATACCGTCATTTCAAAAAGTCAAAAAGACGCGGTTGTCAAGGAGGGTATCGCTATCAGACGCCTGGAAAAAATTGTCGCATCGACCGGGCTGGAACAATTGGCGGCCAACCAACATATGGATCCGACGATCCTCTCAGAGATATATGACGAATATGCCGACCGCAAACAGGTGGTTCAAAAACAGGAGCTGCTGCTGGAAAAAAACCGGGAATTCCATAAATCAGATTCGGCTCAATATGGCGAAGAGCTGATGGCCTTATATGAACGGGCGCGTAGGGGAAGACGAGGTGGTACCGATCGGCAAGCAAGCGACAGTGCATTCGCGGAACTGATCGCTAAATATCCTGAGGCATATGCCACCGGCATGGCAATCGCCGAACGGGCCCTGATTTCGGGCTTTAGAAGAAATACTTCCGAGGTTGAAAAATACTATGACATGCTGCGAGATAATGAAAATTTTTCACATATTGTCACCGATCGGGGCATTGAGGCAATGCCCAATGTTGAGTATTTTCTGGCCCGTCAATACCTGCGCCGGGGTAACACCGATGATGCACTGACGCTCATTGATTCACTTGAAAAGAACTATCCTGACAGTCTAGTGTTTACGAGAAGATCAGGAAGCAGCCAACGGTGGCAGCCGGTTTCACAGGTGATTGCGAACCTACACCGGGAAGTGGAATAAACGCGATGGGCAACCGATCGAGTGATCGGTGGCAGGAATTTGGAAGTTGGATTCATGAAGTTTCACACAAGAATAGAAAAACAAATCTATAATACTCCAAGCTGCTCGTGCAGTACTTTTAGATTTCTTCCCAGAACCGGCAAATATCCGATCATATCCAAGCTCTCCATTTTTTCGATTGTATTTCGCGGCGACTCGCTCTTTGGTGTGCCTTGCAAAATGAGTGCAGTTTCATTTTCAGAAAATACCGGTCCGTCCTCAATCGATAGCGGAATATCTTTGTTAAGCGGGCATGCTTTCTGGCAGTACAAACACCCCACCAGGCAGTTGTGCCAAGAGGGTTTTATCCAATGGGGGATTTCTCCCTGGCGTTCATTGTGGAAGGTCAGGCATCGCTCTGCCTTGAGTAAAAAGCGATCTGCGGTGATTGCGCCGGTGGGGCAGGCTTTCATACAGGCTTTGCAATTTTCACAGCGCTCGAGCATCTGCGGCGCCTGCCATGGGTCTTGCGCCCACGGAAGATCCGAAATAAAGGCCACCAGCCGATGATAACTTCCCATCCCATTAACATAGGTTATATTGTTTTTCCCGTATTGCGCCAATCCGCTTTGCACCGCCAGTAGTTTCCAGGGTAAATTGGCTTTTTTCGCCTGGAATCCTGCCGGCTTCAATTGAAGCTCCAGCAGATCCTGTATTTGTCTGTCGGTTTCGTAGCTGTATGTCGGAGGGATGATACCGCTGTATGATTCGCCCTGCCGGTTGAAGGTAACACGCACCGGAGGTTGGGGAGCGGCGACAATAATTAGCGATTTCGATCCGACAAGACCGTCTGCTATCTCAAAATCAAAACCGGCCAGCTCTTCTGTATAAAATTCTTCATCAAATAAACCCTGACGGTGTTGACTTGCGATTTCTTCTCGAAGGTCATGAATATGTTGGCTGGAAATAATTTTAGACTGATATCCCTGGTTTACCAGTTCCTCTGATAACTTGACGGCATTTATTTGCAGCTGCATAATAGATCCTCCTTTAAGGGGGCAACAGTTTAATTCTTGACAAACATCTAACCGCCTATTAAAGTTTAACTGGTTATACTAATAATCCAACTATTCTAACCTGTCAAGAAGTTTTTACTGGTTATAATAAATTTGGAGATAACAAGTGACGGACAAAAAAAGAACCGCCGGAAGTTTGAAATTGCTGGGCGGTCGCCTGTGCCTTGATTTTGTAAATACTCTGGATTGGAGGGGCACCGATTCACCGCAGGAATTTTTGAAAACCTATGACGATCTTGTCAGTTGGAGCCGCCACGCCGGCATTTGTTCGCAGCAGGAAACCAGAAAATTATATAAGATGGCTGAGCAGTCAAATGCAGAGGCCAAAAAGGTTTTAAATCGAACCCTAAAGTTGCGGGAAGCTGTCTTTCGTCTGTTTGCAGCAGGCATCGCGAACCGCAATCCGCTTAAAGAAGATCTTGCAATATTCAATAAATATCTTTCCCAATCTATGAAAGATTCACAAATTACCCGAACGCCAGATGGTTACGCCTGGGATATAGCCGGCAACCGAGCCAAATTGGACTGGGTAATGAACCCTATTATCCGTTCGGCAGCCGAAATCCTGGTCTCCGATGAAATAAATAAAGTTAAAGCATGCGCCGATTCTGCATGCGGTTGGCTTTTTATTGACGTCAGCCGCAACCAAAGCCGGCGTTGGTGCGACATGCAGGATTGCGGCAATCGCGCAAAGGCCACCAGGTTCTATAAGAAAAAAATAAAAGATGCTTCACGCAAAGACGCACAGGCGCCAAGGTAAATAAGTGAGTCGCATCGCCCCAATTGGAACGTTGAAACGCTGGAAAATTGGAAAATCCAAGCCCTTTAATCATGACCTTGTTTCGGCCCGCCTGGCTCGGCGCAGGGCAAACCATCGATGAATAGCAAACATTTGCTTAACCAGCCAGACAGCAGGTTTCAACCACCATTTCTCAAATTCTTCGGCAACATCCTTTAAAAGTTCTTGAATTGGCAAATGCTGGGGGCAGGCGTCTTCACATTGACCACAATTTTCGCATAAGGATGCATAGGCAGGCTCTCCGCCCATTGCTCCGCCGACCCGGGTCAAATATGATAGCTTAGCGGATTGGGACTTACCAAACATATGCGAATCGTTTAAGATTTCAAAACAGGCCGGAATGTCCACCCCGGCCGGGCAGGGCATGCAATAGCGGCAGCCGGTGCAGCCGGCCTTCATCAGGCTGCGATAGGTCTCCTCAACCCGATCCACCAACTCCAGATCCTTGTCGGTAAGTGATCCGGGATGGGCCGCATTGGCGATGCGAAGATTCTCATCAATGTGACCCTCCTCGTTCATACCGGACAGCACCAGGGTGACTTCAGGATGGTTCCATATCCAGCGCAGCGACCATTCGACTGCCGAACGCTTGGTGTCTGCTTCATCCCAAATGGCTTGAACCGCCGGCGGCACTTTGCCGGCCAGGTTGCCGCCGCGCAACGGTTCCATGATGATCACCCCCATGTCTTTGGCCGCAGCATACCTTAAGCCTTCGGTGCCGGCCTGATTCTGCTGATCCAAAAAATTGTACTGGATCTGACAAAACTCCCAATCGTAGGCATCAACGATATTCTTAAAGGTGTCTTTATCTCCGTGGAATGAAAAGCCGGCATTGGTTATTCGGCCATCTGCCCGGGCTGCATCAAGGAATTCAAGAACCGCAAGATTTTTCATCTTTTCCCAGCTGCTTTTCTCTAATGCATGGACCAGATAATAATCAATGTGATCTGTTTTTAAGTTTTCGAGCTGAACCTTCAGCAGTTGATCCATATCCTGCCGGGCTTTGACCGACCAGGGCGGCAGCTTGGTGGCAAGTTTGATTTTGGCCCGATGACCACTGCCGAGCGCCCGCCCGAGAAACGGTTCACTGGCACCCATATGATACGGCATGGCCGTGTCAAAGTAATTCACCCCCTGCTCAATCGCATAATGGATCTGGCGGGTTGCACGCTCCTCGTCAATTTTGCCGGTACCGGGTGATCCCTTCTTCTGGGGCAGGCGCATGCAGCCAAATCCCAGTATCGACAGCGCATCCCCGTTTTCTTTCATTTTGCGATAAAGCATCCCGTTTCTTTCCTTGGTTGAGTCCAATGCAAAAGTTCTAAATGTAAATTTAAAACGGTTTTGTAGGGGTTTGCCTGTTGTCCGGTTGGATCGGTTGGGCCCGTTAAATAAGGAATACTGTCAGATTTTATTATCACCTGGAAAACGGTCTAACGGGCAAATCCTATTGATTTAAAACTTCCTGGTAGTACTTCGGACAAAATCCCCGATTCGTTTCATCCGCTCCGTATCGCCTGCATCGAGAGGCCCCAGTTCCAGGGCCGGCAGGGCATCCCGCATCTGAGCCACGTTTTTCGGTCCGCACAAACATACATCCACTGCCGGATTGGACAAGGCAAAGCGGTAGCAGTCGCTGGGCGCCGGTACGGAATCTGCGGGCGGCATCTTCTTCGGGTTCAACAGCTGGCCCCAGCGGGTGGCGGTGTAGGAAACAATACCCGGTCGGTCATCGCCCTGAAGGTGGGGAAATATTTCTTCTTGCGCACCGCGATGGGCAGCATTATAGCGGACATGAAACAGGTCGAATTGTCCGTCAGCGGCCATTTGCGGAAACAGCTTGCGCTGGTGTCCTGACATGGCCAGATATCTGCAAAGGCCTTTGGCCTTCATCGCCTGGGCCCGCGTGACAAGCCCTGGAGAGGGCCGGCGGTTGTGCCAACCCAGGACGAGAATATCGGCCCGTTCAAGTCCCATGGAACGCAGTCTGCTTTTAAAAACCCATTCCATCAAATAGCCGGATCGGGCGTAGCTTTGGATGGCAATCACCAGCTTGTCACGACATCCTTGACCGCAAATATTGCGGATAGCTTGCTTCATTTCAGCTTTGCGCCGGCCTCCGCCCAAATAAAAATAATTGCAGCCCCGGTCAAAAGCCTCCTCAAAGGCTTCAGCCGGCGCTCCGTAGCTGGCCGCCATTCCCAGCGGCCCGACCTTTAAACCGGTATCACCCAGAATTCTCTCTGTAAATTCCGCCATGAGCAATCTCCCGCAAAAAATTTGAGGTGGCCTATAATAACCAGAATTAGGATTTAATCAGTCTAATCTGCTCCGTGTATATAATGGCCCGCTTCTGCGCAAAAACATCGACTGCTAAGAGTATTGAACAAATCAGAATTAGAGCCAGCGCAAGACCGGTAACCCAATCTTTATTGACTAGAAAGAAAAGAGCCAGAGAAATTACTACAATGATGGCATAGGCCAGCTTAAGTCGGGGCCAGTTCGCATTAACTTTTTCCATCCGGGATTGTTCCTGTGCTGCAAACGCCTGCTTATCCGACTGGTAAATGGTTGTCAGTTCCGAAATCTGCTTATGCGTCCGATAAGCCAAACCGCTGCCGCCGCCAATACCTGCCAGGCCGAATATCAGCAGCGGAATAATCATTCCGTATGCCAGCCCCCCCCCTGTGAACCTGCCACAGGTAGCCGGCAAAAATTAGAACGGCAACCCCGAGCCCGATCATAAAGAATCCCAGGTGCTTCTCGCCCTTAAAATATATCAGCATGTAATCTATAAAATCCATTTTGGTCCTCCAGGCATCCTTTATGGCTATCACTCTTTTTAGAGCTGCTAAAGTCCAATAAACCAATCAACCAATCAACTCAATCAACGAATCGTCCAGGGCTGGTCCTTTTTTCGGCAGGACGACAATAAATGTACTGCCTTCGTCAGGCTCACTGGTGACAGTGATATCTCCGTTGTGGGCCCGCGCAACTGTTCGTGCAAAACTAAGTCCCAGCCCGGTGCCGGACAGGGAGCGGCTGGGGTCACAGCGGTAAAAGCGTTCAAAAATGTATTCGAGGTCTTTATCGGAAATGCCCGTACCGTTGTCTTTAATCGTTATCTGAGCCGACTGGTCTCCAACGGCAGATACGGCCACATCGATCCTTCCATTCGCCGGAGTGTATTTGATGGCATTGTCAAGCAGGTTGGCCACCATGCGCTGAATCAGCCGGATGTCGCCATAAATGCTGATGTTTTCATTTTCATTGCAAACCATGCTGAGGCTTTTATCCTCGGCCGGGGATTGGAAAATATCGCAGGCATCACGCACAAGTTTCGTGATATCCAGCTTCTGGTAATCAAGCTGATTCACACCGGCCTCGGTCCTGGAAATAAACAACATCGTGTTGATCATATCCAGAAGCCGGTCGCATTCTTCAATTGTGCCGGCTGCCATGGATTCGTATTCTTGCAGGGAAGAACCGGAAGTCAGGGATACTTCGGCGGTCCCGCGAATACGGGTGATGGGGCTTTTGAGGTCGTGGGCGATATTGTCGCTCATTTCTTTGATCCCGTTCACCAGATTTTCAATACGATCCAGCATCTGATTAAAGGTCAGTGCGAGTTGATCAATTTCATCGGCTCTTTTTTTCATCGGAACCCGTTTTTCAAGACTGCCTTCTGAAATCCGGCGTGCGGTGCGGGTCACGGTTTCGACCCCCACAAGCGCCCTTCGCGCCATAAACCAGCCGACCACGACCGCAACAGCAAAGAGGATCACCATGGTGGTGATAAATACCTTACGAAATACTTCAATAATGCGGGTGTGATTTTCCATGGATTGACCCAACTGCAATATCATGCCGGGTCCGATGACGGCATAAAGAACACGTATTTTGTGCTTCCGATCCGGTATATTGATGGTATCAAAAATCGGCACCCGGCTTTCCAGCAGACGATTGACAGCCCCCCTGTTAATTCCGATATCCTGCCAGTAAGACATGTTGGATGAAGAAAACAACTGGCCGGTAATGTACAGCAGTCGAAAAAATATCTTTTTCTCCCCGGCCGCCTGAGCCTGTATGAACGCCTGCCGCTTGACCGCTTCGGGTCCCTGGCCGGACAGAATCGAAGAAAAAGTTCTGACCTCACTTTGAAGCGCCTGGTCAGTCTGCTGCCGGATGACCGATGTAATCAACAGGTAAAAGAAAAAAAAAGCCACGCAGGCGGATAGCATGAATATGCCGGCATACCAGAGGGTTAGGCGAAAGGCCAGGGTATGATAAATATCAAGCAGTCTCTTCTTTAAGGACATAGCCCACTCCGCGGACGGTGTGAATCAATTTAGTTGGAAATCCTTTGTCTATTTTTTCGCGCAACTTGTATATTCTGGATTCCACCACGTTGGTTTGGGGATCAAAATAATAATCCCAGACGTGTTCCATGATCATGGTTTTGGAGACCACCCGGCCGGTATTGCGCATTAGATATTCCAGCAAAGAAAATTCCAGGGGCTGCAACTCGATCTGTTTATCCGCCCGGAAGACCTCCCGGCTGATCAGGTTCATTTCTATATCAGCCGCCACGAGCTTGGTGGGTTCCTCCTGATCACTGCTGCGCCGAATCAAGGCCTGTACCCGGGCCAACAACTCGGAAAAGGCAAAAGGTTTGGTTAAATAGTCGTCACCGCCGATCTGAAGACCTTTGACGCGGTCATCTACCGAAGCCCGGGCACTTAAAATGATCACCGGAAATTTAATTTTTTCGCGCCGCATTTCCTCGATCAACGACAGACCGTCTTTTTGCGGAAGCATAATATCGATGATGGCAGCAGAGTATGGCTCGGTCAATGCAAGGTGCAATCCGTCCACACCGTCTTGCGCATGATCGACAGCGAATCCCTCGGCCTTAAACCCCTTGATAATAAAAGAGGCAATCTTAATATCGTCTTCAACAAGCAATATTCTCATGGTATATTCAGTCAATTAATTGCAACATGGACTCAAGCCACCATTTATTTTAATCGTATCCCTTTAATCCAGCTCTCTCGGCCCGTTGCGCTCTGCAGTATACCCTCCTCCGCGCTTCGCTCTATAATCTTAACCCTCTACCCCTTGCTCTCTGCCCTCTGCTCCCGGCCCTATGCTCTCTGCTCCTTGCTCTTTTCCCGCAGTCGGCCTGCAATTGCCACCCAGTCCTCTTTGGTGGCCGTTTCTAAGATTTCAAAGCCGATATTTTCCATAGCAAAGGCAACAGATTGTTTATTTTCTGCTATAATCCCTGAACAAACAAGAATTCCGCCATCCGCAATCACCCGGCAGATATCCTGCAACAACTCTAAAATTACGTGGGTAAAGATATTGGCAGTGACAAAAGTAAATGACTCCGTAATTTCAGCAACAAGATTGCCGGTTGTCAGCCGAAATACCTGGGGATTAACTTGGTTTAGTTCCAAATTTTGGGCTGCAACCTCGACCGCAACTTCATCCTTATCAATACCGCAGAGCCGGCCGGCCCCTAACTTGGCAGCGGCAATCATCAGGATGCCGGAGCCGGTCCCCACATCCAAAAAAGAATCTCCCGGGCTCAGATATTTTTCAATCATGGTGATGCACAGGGCTGTGGTCGGGTGGGTTCCCGTTCCAAAGGCCATGCCGGGATCCAATTCGATAACAATGTCATCGACAGCGGCCTGATACTCGCGCCAGGTTGGTTTCACCACCATATGAGAGCTGATTTTCCGGGGCCAAAAATAAGCTTTCCAAGCGTGCGCCCAATCTTGATCATCTAATTCTTTGTAACTGATCCTGTAAAAAAATCCCAGCTTATCCTTTAGCTGGGTTAGCTTTTCTTCCAAAGTTTTACAGCGCTCATCAGCCTGGCTGTCTTTATGAAAATACCCGATGATTGCGTGAGTGGTGGGTCGGCCAACGGCATCTTCCACCCAGTCTTCCTCCGGTTCGAGATCGGGATCATCCACAACAACTCCCTGCAGCCCGAAATCGTAAAATAAGTTGGATATCAGGTCGACAGTCAAAGTATCATCCGGATGATCAAAAATTACTCTTGCTTCAATCCATTTCATATTTCCAGTTGATTTTGAACTACCTGAACCAGAGTCCAGGCCGATAAAGAGAAATGTTAGGCCACATCTTGATGATTTACATAGGTTCGAAATTCTGTCTATAAAGAATGCCTTTTTACATAAGCACCAAGCCCGCCCTCCGCCTTTTTAATTCGAAAAAAGATCCTTCTCATGGCGCACTGTTCTTAAGAACATGGAATCCTCCCGCGGTTATCGGGATTTAGACACGGATACCTCGGTTTTGGAATTTGGTATCAGGGCTCTTGTGGTTGTTACAGTGCCAAGAAAAATCACAAATTGATGGAAACAATGAACCTCCCTGCGGCAAGCCGCAGGGTATTTTTAAGGGTATAATTCATTCTATCGCAGCAAACTGCGGGGAATTAACCCCAAACAGAGTTTCAGTAAGCAATGTAACGCATATCAGCAACTAATTCCAGTTAGCAATGCTATAAAAATTAAAAATAGGAGTGGCTATAATGTTTGAAAATATGACGTTGGCTTCCAAACTGGCGCTGGGCTTTGCAATTCCGGTGTTCGCCATTGTCAGCATGTCTATCGGCACCAATGTGGTTACAAGCAGCGTTAAGGACAATACCAACCAAGCTCTATCTGAGAGTAAGGAGAGCTTTAAATTTTCGACCCTGGCTCAAAATATGAGATTGGATGTTGTGCAAGTTCAGCAATGGCTAACGGATATTTCTGCCACCCGCGGATTGGATGGGCTGGACGATGGATTCGACGAGGCAGAAAATAGTCTGCAATCTTTTTTATCTGGCCTGTCGAAGTTCAAAGAGATGTATGAAGAAAAAAACGAACGCCAATACATCAACGAAGTCAAGAAAATCCAACAGGCTTTTGGTACCTACTATGAAGCGGGCAAAACAATGGCAACAGCCTATGTAAAGGGTGGGGCTCAAGAAGGTAATAAATTCATGGAAAGCTTCGATAGGGCAGCTGAGGCATTAAGAGAAACAATTGAGCCATTTATTGAACGCCAATCGTCAAAAGGAGAATCCGCGCTCTCATCGGTCGGTTCATCCGTTGAAAAATTTCGGATGATTGTTTCGCTGATCGGAATTTTAGCAGTTTTCTTAAGCATTACGGCCGCCTGGCTGATTACCCGATCGATCACTAAACCCGTAAAGCGATTCACCCATATGTTGACCGAAGGCGCTGATCAGGTTGCCTCTGCAGCCGGGCAAATTTCATCAGCCAGCCAGTCGTTGGCCGAGGGATCATCAGAACAAGCCGCTTCTGACGAACAGGCGCACGGCATCGAACAGGTTAATTCGGCGGTAACAGAAATGGATATGGTCACCCAACAAAATGCAGCAACTGGGGAGGAATCAGCCTCTGCATCAGAGGAAATGAATGCCCAGGCAGAGCAGATCAGGGATATGACCATTCAGCTGCTAACGATGGTTGAGGGAGGTTCTAATAAAAAGGCTAATTCCGATACCCATCAAAACAATGAGATGTCTCAGGCGACTGGCTCTTTGCACCAAATGGAGAAATCAACATTCATAATCCATCAATAACTCTTTCTATAAGATATCACTTATTAATTTATATGGTTAATTTGAAGGATCAAATCACGCTATGATTCAGGCAAAACGATAAATCATTCGCCTGGAGACAATCTGGCACTACGGCTATGGCGGCCCCTGCCTGGAGTGGTTTGCCTTTTGATTGACCAAAGGTGCATTATAATGTACTTTGACTATTGGAAATCCGACGGTTATTGCTTCTTCTTAAATAAATTTCCCGTAAAATATCTTTTAGATGAAAAACGACAAATTTATCGGTGTCAAAACAACGAAGATTTATTGCTTGCCCACCTGCCCCGCCAGAGCACCGCTGCCGCAGAATGTCGTTCATTTTAAAACTGCTGCGCACGCCGAAGGCAACGGTTTTCGCCCCTGTAAACGCTGTTTTCCGGATTTTCCCTATGGGAAATGGATTGACGAAAGTGCCTCGGTTATATTAATGCCGCCGCAGGAATTTGATTTTTCGCAATGCCTGAAATTTCTTACCCGCTCGTCTCTGGAGCCCTGTCACGTCGTCGAAAATAACATCCTTTACAAGCTGGAAAAATTTGAAGGAGAACCGGTCTTAATAAAAATTCAGGGCCGTGATCAGAATACCATTTGTATTGATTTTTTAACGTCGCGGCCTAAAAAATCAATCCGGGCCCGGGTTGCAAAATATGTCTGGCATTGGTTTGACCTGGATACCGACCTTCGCCCATTTTATCGGATGGCCGGAAAAAATCCGGTGTTAAAAAACATCACCAAAGAATTATACGGACTCAGGATTTTAACAATTTCAGATCTGTTTGAAGCGATATGCTGGGCCATCATCGGACAGCAAATTAATCTCACATTTGCTTACACTTTGAAAAAACGCTTTGTGGAATCTTTCGGGGAAACGGTTTTTTTTGATAATAAACACTATTATCTGTTTCCAACGCCCCAGGTCATATCCCAACAAACTGTAGCCGAGTTAAGACGCCTGCAGTTTACCGGGAAGAAGTCGGAATATCTTATCGAGCTGGCCAAAAAAATTAATACGGGTGATTTGACCAAAAAAAGATTACTCGATCACGATGGATTTGATTCGGCCAGAAAAGAGTTGATGAGCTTGCACGGTGTCGGCCAATGGACGGCCGATTATGTCAGCTTACGATGTTTGATGGATCCGGCTGCTTTCCCCGTTGCGGATGTCGGCCTGCAAAACGCCGTCAAGCAGCAACTGGGTCTAAGTAAAAAACCAAACCCTGAAGAAATCATCAGATATTCCAAGGGCTGGAAAAACTGGCAGGCCTATACCACCTTTTATTTGTGGGCATCGCTGATATAATTGCGGTGATTTTAAAGCTTCAGGTGGAAAACGATCATTAATTTGGTGTAAAATTGAATTGGTAACTGTCTAATTCCTTGCGGAGGTGACACGGTGTCCGAAGCAATTGTCAAACGGAAAATAACAGCTCTTCTTAGCGCTGACGTCAAAGGTTACAGCCATTTAATGGGACAGGACGAAATCTCTACCATGGCTACCCTATAAACTCATGAAGATTCGATGGCCGATTTAATTGACGAGCAGCGGGGAAGAGTTGTTGATTCACCGGGAGACAACCTCTTGGCAGGGTTTGCCAGTGTTATTGAAAATTCGGTTAAAGACGGCTATTTCTTTATGAAGATCAAAATTGGCCGTCCCGGTTCCCAGGCGGAGATGCTGCAAGGTGATATGGAGCGCATCGCATTGATCCTCCAACTGATCGGCCATTGGGAGACCCCCATACCGAAAACGGCAAAATCCCGTATTATTTCGACGCCAATGGAAGATATGAAAAAAAGAAACGCGCGCGCGCCTGCTGGACCAGATCGCAATTATCGAAGAGCCTTTCCCGGAGGAAGCGGATATTTATGTGGGCGATCTGGGTGCCAGGATAGCCGCCGATGAAAGTGCACACAGTGCAGACGACGTCAAAAAACGGATTGCAATGGGATATGGCGCGATTGCCTTAAAATCCGATGCCAAGACATTTAATATGACACTTAAAATAACGCAGGCGGCGCCTTAACGTCATCCGACCATTACATGCGCCTTTTTGAATGAGTGGTAATTTACCGGATCTAACGATGAACAAGAGCTTAAAAAATCGTATTCTCCCCTAATGGTCCAATTCAGCTCTAACCGCCTTGCCGATCTTTTCCATTAAATAAGGTTTGCGGACATATCGGCCGGCTCCCAATTTTTGGGCCTCTTTAACGCGTTCTGTTTCAGAAAATCCGCTCACAATAATGGCTTTTTGGTTGGGGTTAAATTTGAGAATTTTTCTATAGGTCTCAAGTCCATCAATTCCAGGATCCATGATCATATCCAAGATCAAAAGATCCACATCATGATTCGTCATGATATCTACCGCTTCTTCTCCGCTGGGGACGGCCGTCACGGAATATCCCAGTCTTTTTAACAGCATCGTGGCGATATTGCGCTGCTCGTCAACGTCATCCACCACAAGAACCGACTCACCTTCACCCATATAATCTTCGATAACCATGGCCGGCACTTCTTTTGGCAATTCTTTGCGGGTCACCGGGAAAAAAAGTGTAAAGGTGCTCCCCAGCCCCTCCTGGCTCAGAACGTCGATATAGCCATTGTGATCTTTTACGGTCCCCCACACGACAGCCATACCCAGGCCGGTTCCGCTTCGCCCCATGATCTTCTTGGTATAAAAGGGTTCAAAAATCCTTTTTAGATCTTTAGGTGGAATCCCTACGCCACAATCCGAAACGGTCAACAGCGCATAATCACCCTCTTTCACATCGTCATAGCCTCTGATCGGCCGATCCAGGTAGCGGTTTTCCGAAGCGATGACAATCAGGCCACCACCAGGCATGGATTCGGCTGCGTTGGTAACTAAATTCATAACGGTTTTGGATAAATGAACCGATGAGCCGAGGATATTTAACAGATCCTGATCAAGCCTTGTTTGAAGCTCGATAGTCGGATACAAATCCTGCAGCCGTTCAAATTCCGGCGACAGGAGATAATTGGAGATAATGCTATTTAGGTTCAAGACTTTGGTGGCTGCCACGCCTCGGCGGGCAAGGGTTAACAGATCCTTGACAATGGCCGCCATTTTCTGTCCCGACGAGTGGATAGCCTGTATCGGTTTTCTTAAAGGACTGCCTTCAGGCAGATCCAACAGCAATAATTCCGGATAGCTTATCAGGCCGGACAGAATATTGTTCAGGTCATGGGCCACGCCCCCGGCCAGGGTTCCAAGGGCCTCCATTTTTTGGGCGCGTTGAAGTTGGGCTTCTAGCTGGTTACGTTCGGTGGCGTCAATAAAAAAGGCCATAATTCCAACAGGCTGTGACTGCTCATCTTTAATAAAAGATGCTGAGAGTATTGCATCAAAGGCCGAACCGTCTTTACAAACCCCTTTTAGCTCTATTTGCCTGCCCGCAGACTCGTGCAGGGTTTTTAAAAACTCGTTAAAGTTTGCGGTTCCCCAAAATTGCAATGTGTCCGCTTGCAATACCTGATCGAAATCATCATACCCCCACATCTTTATAAACGCCGGATTTACATAGGTTATCTTGCTATTTAAGTCGGTGAGCATGATACCATGGCTGTACGTATGGATGGCTTGATTTTTTATGTGAAGCTCCTGTCGCTGCTGATCCAGTGCGGCTGATAGCGCCAGCCGCATTTGCTCTTGATCTCCGAGGATCTGGGCTTCCATTTTGCTCATATAACCTTCAATATAGGAGGAAATATACAAGTCTACTCCACTGAGGGCCGAATGTAACAATTGCAGGTTTTTTTTATGCAGTCGATCCCAACAAAAATTGCGCAATTGAGATGCCAGTGCCAAAATAGTCCGATCGCCCAAACCGATATTGACACGCTCCTGACCGTGTTGGAATACTGCATACTGATCGCCGCTTGATAGGAAGGATAAGAAGCTATTTGTCTCCTCATGCGCTAATCCATCCAGCATGCTAGGGTGCAGGGTGTAACGGTTCTCAAAGACGAGTTCTTTGAGCAGAACGTACAACTGCCGATTGAGATCAGCGTGATCATTTATCAATTTCTGATAAACACGTCGCAGGTGATTTAGATCTGATTCAATTTTTTTCCTCATAGGCACGACCACCGTTGATGGCTTTATTTATTTATGGAAAATGACACCATAAAAACCTTCGCCACCCCATTCGTCCATTTCATGCTGCGTGACGGTTTCTCCCATGCCAACCCATTTATCTAAGGTTTGAAATCCAGGATCATCAATTATCCAGGGTTTTGCCAATTCAAACAGAGTTTCTTTAGATCGGATATAAATCGGCTGCCCGATCTGGGCATACAGTTCAAAAACGGGTTTCAGTTTATCGGTCACTTCTGAAGCATCCGCATCCGCATCACACAAGAATAATTTTGATCCTTTATCTGCCCAATAATACAATGTCTGCAGCGCGTGTTTTAATTTTTCATCCGGTAAAAAGTAAGCGATTCCATTAAACCCGATAGCCACTTTTCCTTGGTCAACAAAATCGTCTTTGATAAAGGCAGCGTTCAACAGTTCCTCGGGCTTGCCGGCGTAACACTCTTCAAATCGGGCATGTTGGTTATCCTTGATAATTTCACGTCCATACTCGACTGTTATCGGATCGATATCGGAGTAAATTACCTTGGCACCCGGTTTCGCTATCTGGTGGATATGATCAACGGTCGGAAGTCCGGAGGCAAAGTCGATAAATTTGTCGTATCCTTCCGATACCAGACGCCGGGTGGCCTCTCCTAAAAACCAGCGAATTAGTTTTAATACCTGGGGCATAAAAGGCGCTATCTGGAGCAAGTTTTCAGCCGTTTGGCGATCGACTTCAAAATTGTGATGGCCTCCCAATAAAAAGTCATAAATCCGCCCGGCATTCGGCGTACTGGGATCTGCGATGCTTGAATATTCAGTCATTACGGTCCTCCACTATTTGTTTAGATTATCGCATTCGTTTTTAGCGGACGGCAAATGCTATAGGATAAATTTCAACAAATAATTTTGATAGGTTATGGTTTTTTTTCCCGTGCCTCTAAAACCGTCGCTTGGATATTGTTTTATATAAAATTATGAAATAAATAGAAATTTTCTCTTTATCGCTGATAATATGCCAGATACAAGTATGAGTGTCAAGTTAGAGATGGTCACCTAATATCCAGGTGCCTAAAACAGATCGAAGAGAATTGCCCCATCTTTTTTAAAGCAGGAAATCGCAGCAAACCGCAGCCGGAGAATACGGGTGCGGATCTCAGACTTGAATTTCCTCCAGACCCTGAATAAATGCCATGGCCAGCCCGGCCGATATGTCGAGTTTCCCAGGGCTCATCTCGGACGGCCGATCGAATCGTATTTCTCCTGCATGAGCCAGTTTCTCACAACTTCTCCCAGCTGCCCTTCGAAAGATTGTTTGGCTCCGTGTGATTTCACAGTGCCGAGATCCAGGACATAAACCTCATCGGCAGCGGGCGAGTATTATTCCGGACCATTAAAATGTTTCATCATTCGGATTCAATCAAGAGCATAAAAATCCGCATGATATGGCCCGTCCATCTTCTCGGCACGATCATACCATTGTTAGCAGATTTAAATCTTTGAATTTGTAAGCCTTTTTAATAGGATATCCTCAATATTTCGGCGTGAATCCAAAACTGATAATACGAGGACGCTCTTTTCTGAAATTCTATATAGGACTCTCCACGGAGAAATGACTAATTCCCGATATTGAAGTATCCCTTGATCCCTTAATTCCGGAACGATTCGTCCTCTTTCAGGAAAGGTGTAGAGGCTTGAAGCTTTTTGTTTTATGCGTTTAACTATTTTTAAGGCGTTAGGTGGGCTATTGTCGGCAATGTGTTCAACAATATTTTCTAAATCATTTTCAGCAATATTTGACCATACGATATCATAGTTTTTGTTCATTTCATTTTGTCTTTCAGAAAATTTTCAATATTCTCAAAGACTTCCTGCTGAGACTTTGAATTTCCGCTCCTTATTTCATCCTCGCCTTGGGAAATCAGTTTTAATATCCCGATAGCATTACGCATATTTTCATAACTGATTGGATCTTGTAATATGGCTTTTGGCTCTCCGTTTTGCGTAATGATCACCGGACGATGGGTTTCATTAATTTGTTTCAGCAATTCAGCTGCCCTTGATTTAAGATAAGTTACTGGTTTTATATCCTGCGAAATATTCATTTCATCACCTCCGGTCTTTTTATAGTACTAAATTAAGACCGATGTCAAGCGCATGATATTTTTCGTACATTGTGTTTGCGGATAACCAGCGGACCAGCGAGCTTTCGAGCTTGCAGGGCATTAACGTAAAACCGCAAAGTTTTTCCCGTCCGGTTTCCGGGTAAAGGCACCGGTTGCCCGGCGGTCGGGATAAAAATACGGCGCGCGCAGAGTTAGGTGGAGAGTTTCCGACACCCACTCTTTCGGTTCCTACAAATAGCCCGTGGCGCAGATCTTCCCATACCCGCTGTTCCTCTTTAGAATATTTTTGTATATTTTCCCGGTAAGCCTGGTGTTGGTCTTTCACATTGACAAATTGCGATAAAATCACATTTGTATTCAACCAACTCTGATGCCGTTTGCCATAGGCGTACGCTCTATAACTGCTCCACTTATAGTCTGCTATGCGCTTAACCATGCCGGCTCTCAGTGGATTGCGGTGGATATAATAGGAAAGCTGCAACAGGTAGGCGTCGTCTTGTACCAGCATATTCTTAAAACGACCCTGAA
>CACVKW010000754.1 GCA_902749685.1 Olavius sp. associated proteobacterium Delta 1
CTGAGATCGTTGCTTTTTCCGGGCTGATGCTGGATGCTTGATACTCGATGCTGGATATCTAACAGTACACTATCGGTGAATTTCAACGACATCCAGGATCCAG
>CACVKW010000755.1 GCA_902749685.1 Olavius sp. associated proteobacterium Delta 1
ATTGTGCAGGAAAAATCCAAACGGCGGCTGCATGTGGACACGGTGGATTTTTACTCGGCCAGGTCCCGAACCTATCTGATCAAGGGGCTGTGCGATCTGTTCGGTTCCGG
>CACVKW010000756.1 GCA_902749685.1 Olavius sp. associated proteobacterium Delta 1
CGCTCCAATAGTTCGCTCGGGAGATTGAAAACAAGTTTACCCTGGCCCCAAACGAAAATTAAAGTGGTTTAAAAACTAGTTTTTCGACAAACTCGTTAGGCCCCGTGAGCGTCGGCAAAGATATGAAGGAATCTCACAAAGATTCAGAGTATACCGTATCGCAGACTGTACGCCCTTCCGGATATGTGAGTCGGTTGGAGGAGATCTGGTACGGTATTTCCGGACCATTTTACGATATTATGACGTGGTGGTGTTTCCTGCCCTTGGGCGGAGAGAATGCATGCCGCAAGGCGTTCGTCGACTGGTTCGAAGTGGAGCTTGGTCACCATGTGCTCTCGCTCTGTTGTGGGACAGGATCGACGGAACGTGCCTTGATCCGCGCGATCCCTTCTGCGAAAGTTACGGCGATTGATCTTGGTTCAGGACAAATCACCACGGCGAAACGGAAGGACCGGACCGGCCTTGTGGACTACCGAGTCGGCGACGCTTGTGACACCGGATTCGAACCGAGGAGCTTCGATCGGGTGCTGATCACGCTCGCTTTACACGAGATGCCCCGACAATTGAGAATGTCGATTCTTCGAGAGGCTGAACGCGTCTGTCGTCCAAGCGGTCGGGTGATCGCCATAGAACACGCGCCGCTATCCAGGTGGCTTCAGCGTTTCGTTCGCTCACTGTGGTGGTTCGGATGGGTACCTGGGAACCCTGAATCTTCCACCACCAAGGACTTGCAGCAAAGAGGCCTCGCTAACGAAATGAAGCAGGCAGGAACACGTGTCATCAGGAGACACACGACAAAGCCTGAGTGGATAGAAGGCATTGTAGCAGAACCTGATCGTATCTGCATTGACTCGGATACACCGTGATCTGGACTGTCTATATGTCAAGAGACAGAATGAGAAGGGGGATGTCCCTTTTGGCCTAACCACCGCATGATCGTGCCGAGATAAACTCAAGTCGTTGGGATTCGCGCAGTGCGGGATGAAATTCGATATTGTTACCCAGTGGGTGAGAATCAACAGTGATTCAAATCCCACCTGATTAAAGGTTAGCCACCAGGTCAGTAGTGAAGTCCGCGGGCCAACTCTGAGAGGAGAGTCCGAAGCCGGATGGATCAAGGATGCCCCGATGAATCGGGATGTACCACAGGCTTGTGTATTGAGCCCCGAAACATGTATAGTTGTGGTCATTGGGATAATCCCGCTCGTATGGGAGAAAGCCGACGCTTTTATGCGGCGGAAGGCAGCAGTCCCGCATACGTCATGGCAAGCATGAGGAACACCATCCCGCCTAGGCGGGAAGACCAGGGCATGCATTCACGAGGGTAGCTTGGGAACTCGGGAGATCCAGGTGTTTTCCTTGTGTTACTACAATCCGGTTGATGGGTGCCGGTCAGCCAATGAGGCGAAATCCAGGCGCTGGAAAGGGGTGCTCTAACCTGACCAGGGAGCGAAAGTAAAGGAGCAAACAAGGTATCGGTGGCGGATAGCGAAAAGCGAACAAAACCGAGACAGGCATCTGGAAGTCTTAGCGGATCATAGTACCGAGGGTCAGTGTTCTATGGCTGGCCGATAAGGTGGGGAAGTGGAGCCCAAGCGACCCACTGCAGGGAAGGTGAAGCCGGGCATAACGTTTCTCTGGTAGGAACTATGGGAATACGGGACGTTGTTGACTGAGAGGACTAAATGGGCTATGTAAGTTGAAAATTCCATAGCAGGAGGGATGCGATGCCGCCTCGAGCGCGATTGGATGCCCCCGGGACCCTGCATCATGTCATGGTGCGGGGAATCGAAAGACGGCGGATCGTCAACGATGTCGCCGACCGTAAAAATTTCGCAAAGCGTCTCGGGGAGCTATCTGTCGATACTAAAACCCGCTTTTATGCTTGGACGATTATGACCAATCATGCGCACATTCTTTTGCGCAGCTCTGAAATGGGTCTATCCGGTTTCATGTGTCGGCTGCTGACCGGTTATGCTGTTTCATATAATCGTCGTCACCGCCGCCGGGGCCATTTATTTCAAAACCGCTATAAGTCGATTGTCTGCGATGAAGATGCTTATTTTACAGAACTGGTGCGATAC
>CACVKW010000757.1 GCA_902749685.1 Olavius sp. associated proteobacterium Delta 1
ATAGCAGTTGCGGTGCCAGTTTTAGTTATGTTGTGAACACCCTGGATCTACTTTTCTGGTTTTTATAAAGGAATGTATTTTCTTTGCTTATAATTCTTATCCTTCTGACATATCCTTTTTCGTTGCTTTTGTCATACGACGAGCCTCTGATAGAAACCACTTTACCATTTGCTCATCAAAATCAGGGTTAGACTTAGCAAAATCAGCGGCTTTACGATAGTAATCAGCCGCCTTGCTTTTTTCTTCCCGAGCCTCATATACCATCGCTAAGCGGTTAAGGCCATCCACCTGATCAGGATAATCAGTCAATAATTTGCGCGACACGGCTTCAGCCTCATCCAATCGGTTTTGTTTGATAAGATCCACAACACTATTGGACAGTTGATCAAGTTGGGTATAGACTGGGATAAACTTTGTGCTTGAGGCATATTTTTGTCCCCTGCCGGCTTTTGGCAAGAGGCAACATTTTTTGTATTTTTTTCCACTGCCGCAAGGACAAGGAGCATTACGACCAATTTTTACCATGGTGGTATCTTTTTAAATTTTTTTTCTCGGTGGCAGCTTAATTGTGATGCAAATACGTTATGCCACAAATTTGTCAGCCGAGCAATACGTCCAGCAACAGGCCTGGCACGCGGCAACGCTCAAGCATTGTCCGCTTCATCCACAAAGCGGCTGTGGATTCTGCAAAAACGGCAGCTATTCGCGCAAGTTTCCCGATGGTACCAAAGTCGCCAGATGGTACTGTGCCGATGGGCACATGAGCTTTAGCTTGCTGCCGGATTGTCTGGCTTCGCGTTTATCCGGCTCGCTGATTGAAGTCGAGGATGTGCTCACCGAAGTAGAACATTCGCCTAGCCAAGAAGCGGCCGCAGACAAAATTCGCATCGATATACTGCTTCCCGGTGTCTTGCGTTGGATGCGGCGTCGGGTATTTCTGGTCAAAGCCTCATTGAGTATGCTGATCGAACTGTTTCCCGGCCTTTTAGCCGGTTGCAAGCCCAACATTTTGTCCTTCCGATCTGTTCTCGATGTTGAGTATGTCCTGCCTGAGCTGCGGATACTTGCCGATCCCTATCTTTATATTTTACCCCCGCCGCTCGGTTTTGGCCCCCGTCCGAGAACAAAAAAATTAAAAAAAAATCATTTCCAACACAAAACGGGGACTGACCCGCCATCATAAAGGTGGTAAATTGCCTCCAAAAACTTCGCAGGAGAGCAATTTGCATGAAAACACAACGAGACGAGCTTAAAAGGCAGCTTAGCCAACCCGCCCCAGCAGCTGACCCCAATAGGCCTGCGCATCCCAACTGCGGTATACAACCGACAATGCACCGCCGCAATTCAAAAGCCAAGGCTCAGCGCATCGAAAAAAAACTACTATCAGCCGATCGCATCCGAAAAATCACCTCAAGTTTTGCCTTTATCGAACATCGCTTTTTGCGTCAAGGATTTTGGAGCAGCCTCAGCCACCATGAGCTTTTACTGTATCTGTTTCTGGTGATCGTCTCCGATCGTAACGGGCTATCCTACTACTGTTACGATAAAATCTGTTCGCTTTTGCAGATCACGGTCGATGAATATATCCTTGCCAGAAACCTGTTGATTGAAAAAGATCTGATCGCTTTTGATGGCAGTCTTTTTCAGGTATTATCGCTGCCGCAAAAACCTCGATCGTCGTCTGCCGGTGCACTGAAAACCGCCAAGGACATGCAAACACATGACCCGGCAACGATCCATCAGCTCATCGCGCATTGCTTTGAGGAAAAAACATGACTGACACCGCGGATCAAAAACGACCATCAGAAAAATTAGCCCCCAATTACGATGACTGTGTCTATCAGCATCTAAAGCAGGCTATTGAAGATTATCTGCAATGGATGAAATCAGTCGGATATGTCCGTAAAACCCGCCAAAGCCATCAAGCGAAGTTAAACCAATTTCTCTGTTTTAGTAAAAATACAACAACTACTTGGGAAAAACTTTTTACCTCAAACTGCCTTGAAGACTTTAAAAAAACCACAGACCAACGTGCGCTGACCGCCATCAACGGTCTTTCGCGCTATCTGTTTTCCCAAGGCAAAATACCAAAACCGTTAGCCAGGAAAACAAAGTCGGTTGTTTTGCCAAAAATCCATGAACACTATTTAGCCTATCAACAAACCCATCGGCAGGCAACCGCGCGGCTCATATCAAGTATAAAAAGAGTGCTGGTGGCGTTTGATCAATACCTGCAAACACATGAAATCGATCTATATTCATTAAAAATTGAACAAGTAGATGCCTTTTTGGCACAATTTTTGGCACCCTTTGCAGCGGCCTCATGCCGAATCTACCGTGGCAAACTGCGCGGCTTTTTAAAGTATTTGTACCATCAGCAAAACATCTTAAAAAGAGATCTTGCCCCTTTTGTGGTCAGCCGACGTGAATATGCTCAGGCTAAACCGCCAAATTTTTTGCGACCCCAAGAAATTAAAAAACTGTTTGCCGGTTTAACCAGTGGCAGTGCATCTGATATCCAAACCTATGCCCTGGTGCAATTGGCCTACACAATGGGGCTTCGCCCTAAAGAGATTAGCCGAATCAGACTCGACGATATAAGCTTTAGCGCTCAGCAGTTGAGGGTGTCGGATCGAAAAGGCAAAAACCCTGTTGAGCTTCCCATGCCCGAACAGACCGTTAAAGCCATTGCAGCATACGTGATCGGAGCCAGACCCCAAAGCGAACACCGGCATGTTTTTTTAACCAGGCTGCCTCCCTTCAGACCAATGAGCCCCAATGGGGTAGCACGCCATATCACCAAAGCAATGAGAAACTCCAATCTGCTCTCAACGGCCTATTGGTTGCGCCACACCTACGCCCAGAACTTGCTTGAGGCCGGTTGCTCAATCTTTGAGATCAAAGAGATGCTCGGACACGATAAAATCGAGTCCACCAAACTCTACTTGCATGTGCACATTAAACTGATGCGAAAGGTGCTTTTCGATGAAACATTTTGAAAGCTTCATGGCCCCGCAATTGCAACATTATGCCGGCTACCGCCTGGCGTTGGGTTATGCCAAAAAAGGCATCAAACCCTCGCTGTTGGCTTTTGATCGCTACCTGATAGAGCAAAATGCCACTTGGGATCAGCTTCAGCCGGCTTTTTTTCTGCAGTTAAGGGCCAAAATCAACGATCACCCCAATACAGTCAACAGAATCCTGTCGGCGCTTCGCAGCTTTTTTCAATTTTTGGTGCGACAGGACATCTGTGACAACAATCCGCTCACCGATATCCCGCCGTTGCCCGAACGCTACTTTATCCCTTTCGTCTTTTCGCCCGCGCAAACCGATCTGCTGCTGCAGGCGGTGTGTAAAACTATCAGAAACTGTGAAAAACATTTGCTATTTGACATGGCAATCCATCTGGCCTTCGAGATGCTTGTGCAATGCGGCATGCGAATCAATGAACCTTTACGGCTTCGCCGAAATCACTACCGGGCCGATGAAGGCAGCGTTTATATCCAAAGAACCAAATTTAGAAAAGACCGCCTGATTCCAATGCCCAAAGCCGTGCTGGTTCAAATCGAAAACTACTTAGCTACCCGACGGGTTTTGTGCGCCGAGGATCAAAATCCATATCTGCTGGCCGGTAAAAAACTGGGGCCAGTTAAAGACTATCATATCCGCAACACTTTCCATCGGGTAGTCAAAGAAATCGGACTCAGCCGGCCCAAACAAGTCATCGGCAACATGACTTTCGGAAAACCCGTGCCGCATAGCCTGCGTCATGGCTTCGCCATAAACACCCTAAATCAGATCAAAGCCCGGGGAAATAGCCCTCAGCAGGCCTTGCCGGTTTTGGCTACTTACATGGGCCATCGTAAATACCAGTACACCGCCGCATACCTTAAGGTCAAAGATGCCAAAGATATTCCCGGATTAATCGCCTTTACCAAATCTCAATTGGATGTCATATGAAACTTTCTACGGCCGTATATCAATTTTTTGGCAACTACCTGCCTCACATCAAAGGTGTCAGCAGCGCAACCATTAAAACCTACCGCGATGCATTTACGCTGTTTTTACCCTTTGCGGCAAACTACTACAGCATTAAAATCAACGCCTTGACCCTTGATCATCTCAGTGCCGAACTAATCCTGGCCTTTTTGCACGATCTTGAGCAACAGCGCAAAAACAGCGCTAAAACCAGAAATCATCGCCTGGCAGTCATCAAATCACTGGCCAAAATGATCCGCTTTATGCATCCGGATCAAAAACGATTGGCAGAAGATATTCTCAGCATCCCACAAAAACGCATGCAAAAAAAACTGATCGGATTCTTATACCCCGATGAAATTGATAAAATCCTCAACGCCGTTGGTCTTAAAAAATCCCAGGGACTGCGCGATTATTGTATCCTGCAGCTGCTTTATGACTCTGGCGCGCGCGCCAGTGAACTGGCAACTCTGAATCTGGATTATTTTGATCCCCAAAGAAAAACCCTGGCCATACTGGGCAAAGGCAATCGCTACCGACAAATTGAACTGGAACCTAAAACTTGCCAATTGCTTAAAATCTATCTGACTCAATATCGCATACACCCAAAACCACTTTACCAGCAGCGCCTGTTTATCAATCAACGTAGCGAAGAATTTACCCGCCATGGTATTTATCGCATCTGTCGAAAATATCTCTCAATGGCCTTGCCCCCAAAGCGCCTCAAACAGCTCAATCCGGTCCACAGTTTTCGTCACACCTGTGCCATTAGAATGCTTGCCCGCGGCCACTCCATCATTGATATCAAAAATCATTTGGGCCACAATAATGCTGAGTCTACCATGGTGTATCTCAAACTGGATCCGGCAAGAAAAAAACACATCCAACAGCAATTTATCCAACACACTCAAGCGCTTTTACCCCATGATCCAAATATCGATAAACTCATCGATTGGAAAAACAAAAAAGATATTATCGATTGGCTCGACAGCCTCTAAGCCCCATGGCCATCAACTTGTCAGCTCAAACTTCTTACAAGTAAAAGAAAAATTATACAGAATGAGGAGTGAAAAATGGAGAAAAATATGGAAGTCAATATCGCATTTAGAATATGGAATCAAATAAATCAACTCGAATCAATTTTGTGGGATCGGTACCGCGATGAGTTTTTAAACCTGACCATAGAGCAAGATGATAAAAATCTCTCACAAGATGATAGGCAAGATGGAAACAATCCATATTAACTAATCGATAACGCAAGGGATGGAAATGATCCGTTTTACCAGCTAATGTCTAAAACTATTTTACCCAGTCAAACTCTTTAACCACTATCAAATTACTTGAACCAGGCGCCACCCATTATCCCAATTTGCCTCATAGCAACGGGAGCTTTTTCATCCAATATTATGTTAACAGCTGAATTGAAGTTAGAGCGTGATTTGCTTCCATCTAATTGAAATTATGGGCAAATCTATATTTATCAAGAAAATGCAATATTTAAACGTATTATCAATAGGATAGAAAAACTCACAACATAATAGCAG
>CACVKW010000758.1 GCA_902749685.1 Olavius sp. associated proteobacterium Delta 1
AATTAACAACCACCCTACATATAAGGAGGATTTTTTTCAATGACTCGTATTATTACTCACTTTATGACTCATTCTAAACCCGTTTTTGGACAAGAGTGCT
>CACVKW010000759.1 GCA_902749685.1 Olavius sp. associated proteobacterium Delta 1
CATGACCAATGGTGGTTGTTTGAAGGTACCTAACTGATATTTTTACAAATATTGCTTGAATGAAAATTAAAATATTTTAAACATACGAAATGTAAGATAA
>CACVKW010000760.1 GCA_902749685.1 Olavius sp. associated proteobacterium Delta 1
ATCCGACTTGAACGGCTGGTTCAAATTTGATCCGGTTTTGGCACGACTCTTGCTATTGGTGTAAAGTACCCTCAATCTCTTCCAGATATATATTATCTCGTATATTCAAGATGTTGGATGTTTTCACGATCAGTCGTAAAATCATGGATCTCCTGCCGAAGGCTTCCTTGAACGTTAAGGTGAGGAGGGGCGGTTTTAAAGCTGAGAACATGAACCTAATAATATCGTTTCGAAAAAAGAAGAACGTCAGCAACCGCTATTTGGCAGCCCTCTGCTCAACCTGTTGGTTGGCAAGCCAATTTTTCACGGAGAATACTGGCAAGCTCAGGAAGTTTCCATGAATACTTTGAAATTTTTGCCAGCTCACAATTTCCAAATTTCCATCTTTCGACTTCAGTTTCCCTATCACCCAGCCAACCAATTAGCCCCCCCTTTTTATCCTGGGATACTTTTTGAAGGGAACAGTACCTTTCCTGACACAGTGAAGCGTTGGACTGAAAATATGGTACGAGATGTACTTTGTACTCTCTACTTTTATCTTCGTCAGCACTGACCCGCATTATGATAGTCTTTTCATATATGCCGTAAGAGAGTGTTCTGTTCGCCAAATCTGGAAACTCCGCCTTTATATCCTTCACGTTCATATCGAAAACTTTTTCGAAACCTTTGATGGCTAGTTTTATCAATATGGAAGCACATTCAAATAATATACTTTCCTTTTCGGTTTGTAGATTCGATGGAATGGGGATAACCAGTTGTGATTGCCCAAATGTGAGGGGACGATTCACGAGAAAAATATGTGGGAATTTCCACCATTCTCCTAATCCTGATTTATCCCATCGGCTGGCATTTCTCATCTTTAACAAGGAACGCCATTCTTCAAGGTCGTTTGGGCTTTCTCTGTTCCACCATTGATCCGGCAGATACCAAGTTCTCTCATATATCTTATCGTAATCCTTCTGTGAAAGCATATTTTATCTCCGCTTGCCAACCAGTGATTGAGTAGCTTCTGCATAATTATACAAAAATAAAAGCTATTGACAAGAAAAATCTATTATATTATGGATAATCCTAGCTACATAACTCCGTATATCGTGCTTATATAGAAAACTGGATAATCATCATGAAACAGATCCCACAACCCACAAAAGTACGTTATGATGCGCTACTTGCTCAACACAATATCCCTAAAAAGTTCCATCCTCACTACCTGAAATGGTTACGATATTACCTGGATTTTTGTCGAAAATATAATTTCAAAGAATCCGATAAAAAGAGCCTACCGCACTTCATTAAAAAACTGAAGGCGAAAAAACAAACGGATCAACAACAAAATCAAGCTTTCAATGCCATATCAATATTCCATGAAATAGAACCCGTCGCAATAGAACCCGTCAACAAAAACAAGACAGCGCCATTTAAAATCCAACAAGATACTAAACCATATAGCATTGAAAAACGGCAAATCACCAATGCCAGTTGGATGTCGGTCTACAAAGATCTAAAAGCTGAAATCAACATCAGGCAATACTCGCCAAACACACTAAAAACATATACCGGATGGGCCAGAAAGCTCCAGAACTTTACCAAGAGCAAAGATCCTCAACTGCTCGTAGATTCCGATGTAAAAGATTTTCTGACCTATCTTGCTGTCGACTGCAAGGTAGCTGCTTCAACCCAGAACCAAGCGTTTAATGCCCTTTTATTCTTTTTCAGACATGTCATGAAAAATGAATTTGGCGAACTAAAAGACATTCCACGAGCCAAAAGAAAACCATACATCCCGGCCGTATTGTCACGGGAAGAGATTGACGCGATTATTGCAAGGCTGAAATACCCTTACGATTTGATCGTCAAGTTGTTATACGGCTGTGGTTTGCGCCTGTTTGAATGCATGAATCTTCGTGTTAAAGATCTTAATTTCGACACCGGCATTTTAACCGTCCACGACGGCAAAGGCAAAAAAGATCGCACGGTTCCGCTGCCTGAAAAAATTATTCCGGAACTAAAAGATCATCTCGAATCTGTGATCAACCTGCATCAGGAAGATCTAAAATCAGGGTATGCCGGCGCTTTTCTTCCAAACAGAATTGAGAAAAAATATA
>CACVKW010000761.1 GCA_902749685.1 Olavius sp. associated proteobacterium Delta 1
CTTAACCCTATAGTTGCATAAAATTTTGAAATCCAACTTCGCTGCTGCAATGAAGACCATTGAAAGTATTGACTGATCCTGGATTCTGGTTTCTGGATCC
>CACVKW010000762.1 GCA_902749685.1 Olavius sp. associated proteobacterium Delta 1
ATCTTCCATGTTCGTTAATTATGCTAATTACTCCGCCCTGAAAAATAGGAGATCAGGCGTGGATAAATCATATCTGCTCTTTAATTCTGATGAAAATATTCGAGTGAATAGAATGGTCGTGACTATTTAGTGGGAAAATCGAGGGGGTCTATAGAGGGGCAAATAGATTCCGGGCGGAATGAATTGCCTGTCCCTGACAAGAAAAAGGCCCGCAAAAGGCAAAACAATAAGAGCTGACAACATAAAGGCGATTTGGACAAATGAATGGTTTGATAAAGGACAGCTTGCGTCCATGCGAGAATCGAGAGCGAGATCATTGGAGACACAATAAAATGAGCACAAAGTGATAACCGGAATGCCGGACACAAGAATGCCGATGGTGATAGACAGGATGAGATTTTTCCGGGTAAAATTCATATAATGTAGTCCATTGTGTTATTTATGATTTTATATTACATTGTAGCATAAGGTCAAGGATTATATGAATTCGGCTATCACGCTATTCGATCCATATCACATTCCCAGTTTCACCGGAATATCTATCCCGTTTTACCGGGTCTCTTAAAATTCAAAATTTCATTTTTTTCTTGACCTGCAATTAAGTTCGGGTTGTATTATGAACCAGGAGTGGAAAAATTATGAATCGGCACCACGAAGATACGATATCGACAGCGTTAGTGAGTCGGAAGAATGTCGCTTAACACCAACGCCTCCTCCACGGATCTCAAACAGGGCCGCCGCAGATTTTTGCTGAGACTTTCCTGGACCGGGTTAAGCCTTGTCTTTGCAACTTTTCTGTCAGCAGTGATGAGATTTTTTTGGCCGCGGGTGTCCAGCCGGCCCGGAAGGTCCGTTCAAGTGGGTTTCCCGGATGATTACCGGCCCGACCAGGTGGTCTACCACCGCGGACGAAAACTCTTTATCGCTCGCGATGAAAAGGGTTTTCTATCCTTTTCCGCCCGTTGTACACATCTGGGTTGTATGGTGGTTTGGAACAGGGATCACCAAATGTTCTTATGCCCCTGCCATGGAGGGAAATACGACGCCGAAGGGCGAAATGTGGAAGGCCCCCCACCTCGTCCACTGGATCTATTGGCCCTCAGAGTCGATGAGTATGGATTTCTTGTCGTAAATCAAGATATTATTATAAAACGAGGTAAAGGCCCTGCTCCACGTTTTCGACCCGGAGCAGCTTAAAACCCAAGCATACGCTCTACCTGTTGATACAATTTACGGTTTGTACAAGATGACCCTAAAGCTACCCCCGGAATTTAAGCGCAAAATATTCAGAACCGGCCTGCCCCGCACCCCGGCCGAGGAGTTGCAAGCAGTGCGCCGGACGGTTTTCCTGCACCTGCATCCGATGCGGATATCTGCCAGCAGAATGAAGATCAGTTTTACCTGGTGCCTTGGGGGATTAAGCTTCCTGTTATTTCTGGTAACAGTCTTCACCGGAGCTCTTTTGATGATCTATTACCGGCCGACCCTGGAAAATGCCTACGCCGATATATTAGATCTGCGTTATACGGTCTTTCTAGGGGGTTTTTTGCGTAATGTTCATCGTTGGGCCGGGCATGGCATCGTGATCACCGTCGTGCTGCATATGCTGCGCGTTTTTTACACAGGCTCCTATAAACCACCACGGGAATTCAACTGGATTGTCGGCGTTTGTCTGCTTCTGATTGTATTCGCATTTGCGTTTACCGGCTACCTACTTCCCTGGGATCAGATCTCATACTGGGGAACCCATGTGGGCACTGATCTGCTTCATTCGGTTCCGTTATTGGGCGCTGATGGACCCTTTGGCGGCGAACTGGGAATCCGTTACGATCGTGATATAAGCGTCTTCCTGTTGGGAGATTCAGATCTTGGACCCAGGGCCTTGATCCGTTTTTACAGCCTGCATGTCTTTATTTTACCGCTTATAGCAAGCATTTTTTTAATGATACATTTCTGGCGCGTGCGTAGGGATGGCAATCTGGCATTAAAGCTTTAGGTGGCACCAATACTCGTCCCTTTCATCACAAAGACCGAGGATAGCAGATTAAACCGTTTTATTTCAAGGAGATCGATTGTCAAAGGACCTTCCCAAAAGTACGACCGAAGCAAATGACAAGAATAAACCACCTGTCATGTTGCCGGCCTACCCCGCACATGTATTCAAAGAATTCTTGATGGCACTTGCGTGTTTATTGGTTTTGGCCTGGCTGGGACTGGTGATTGAAGCCCCTTTAGATGTGCCCGCGGACCCGGACTTTACGCCCAACCCCGCCAAAGCGCCCTGGTATTTTCTGGGGTTTCAGGAGATGCTACTTTACTTTGATCCCTGGCTGGCCGGCGTGGTGATTCCTTTTCTCATCATAACGGGGTTGATCTTGATTCCCCTGCTCGATACCGATCCACAAAGTGAGGGAAGTTATTCCTTCCGGCGTCGAATCTGGGCCACGTTGCCTTTTACAGCTGGCCTATTGTTGCTGGCTTTGCTCACGGCAGTGGCAGCCGGGTTCCGTGGATCCAACTGGGACTGGTACTGGCCCTGGCAAGACTGGAGCATGGCAAAACCGGCTCGACCGAACTTTCGCAGCCTTCCAAATTGGCTGGGCCTGTCTTTGATCGGCATCTATTACCTCCTGGGAATACTCTTACCCTTTACCTTTTGGCGTAGCCGGTTCAATAAATGGGGACGGCTACGTTACTCAATTTACTTTTTCCTGGTTTTGACCATGGGAGCAGTTGTAATCAAGATTATACTGCGCTTTCTATTGAATGTAAGGTATATCGTCCAAACACCGTGGTTTAATATCTGAATGAAACAGGCTTTCCAAAGAAAGAATCCGGCAGTGAACCGACATCTGTATGTACTATTCGCCCTGCTCGTTATCTCTCTACTGGTGACCCTGGGTTTAATCCTCCTCAAGGAAGCGAATCCTGAATGGATGCACCATCAGAAGGCGTTTTTCCACGAAGAGACGAAAAAGGTTACAAAAGCATTAGAACACGCCGACGGGAAGCAACGCCCATTTTTACAAAAGCGCTTGCGCTACCTTGATCGACCCCGCTACAGGATCAGGCAGATCATACTGGGGGACGGCGAACGCATTGACCGGTGCATTACCTGTCACCTGGATCTGAAGCAACTTAAGAAAAAGCATTCGCAAATAGAACTGTTTCCGTTCGAGGAACACGGTTGCACGGTTTGCCACGGTGGTGTCGGCAGGGCGACGGAATCGTCCAGAGCCCATTCCACCTTGCGCATCCCCCGCAGGCCACTGTATGAGTATATGACAGTCCGAAGCACCGGAACTTCGACCCTTGATCTGTTTCAATTTAACGCTTCCGGAGAGCCGATACCCTTCACCGGGTCAAAGCTCTGCCTTCGCTGTCATCTGGGTTCACATCCAAAACATGTGGCCCGCTGGCGTATGCTCAAATTTAAATCCCTTGACAGGGTCATGGCCAAACTGGAAGAGGTGCAAATGAGCGGGCTTAAGATAGATGAGCCACGCTGTCTCGGTTGTCACACGACGGGTTTCAAAAAACGAACCGGCCATTACCTTGAAGGCCGGGTTACCTGCGAAAGCTGTCATGGTCCGGGAGGATTTTATGCCGAGCTCATGGCCGGCGGTAGGGCCCGGGATGGGGCCGAGTTAGCCCGGGCCAATATTCTCGAAACTCGCTCAGATAGGGTATGCCTCAACTGCCATAAACCCGACCGTCACAGCGATTATGAGGGAGAAGATATGCCGCCAACCCTTATTGCCGCTTGGCTGGACGGAAAACCGGTTCCTGAAATAGACGGTCAGGCCCTGGAAAATACCTGGGACACGGCCTTGGAAACGAAAGTATCCACATGGCAATTAGGCGACGGTCCTCCTCAACCGGGAACCGAGGTCTTTATTCGTGCTGTTTATGACGATACCGATATTTATTTTGCTTTCCGATGGCCTGATAAAACCCGCCAGGACCGGATGGGTCATTGGATTTTTAGCGGCGGGCGATGGCAGGCCAAAGTGGAATGGCCCGACGCCCTGGCGCTGCATTGGCAGGCAACCGAATCGGTCGAGGACTTCAGGCAGGGCGGTTGTGCGGTCTTATGCCACAGCACCGGCCGTTTCAGTGATTTCCCACGCATGGCCACCCGGCAAGAGGGCGCAGTCGTGGATGAGTGGTATTGGGATGCATTTACGGCCGAAAGAGCAGGGCGTCCCGGGGACGGATTCCTGGACCACCAGGTAAGATTCGTACCGGCGGCAAGCTTAAAGCCCGCCTTGCGATGGGCACATCCTGAAATCTCTGCCGCGCACGGCAGCGACGCTTCCGGCCAGCGAATACCGGGAACCGTGGGCGGAATTTCGCTCACCCTCAATGCAATAGAGACTGAAGGAAAGCCGCCCCAACCTCGATTTTACATGGAGGGGGGTAATCAGGTACCGCTGCAATTACCTATCAGCGGCCAACCGGCGAAAAAAAGTTTTCCCCTATACGAAACCGGCTTTCCCGAGGACGGGGATTCAGCAGATATCAGGGGCCGCGCATCCTGGTCTAACGGATACTGGACCCTTGAGCTGAGCAGAGCTCTGCGGACTCCCTCCAAACGGGATGTGCGGCTTGACCTGCCTGAAAAAAACCATTCATTCGGATTGGGCGTTTGGGACGGGGCCACCGGTGATCAGCATCAGGTGGCTACTATCGTCAAGCTTCGTTTCGAGATTATGAAAGAGTGACCCCTGACGATTGAAGATAGAAAATCGAAAATTGAATATTCATTCTGCAATCTTCAATATTCATTTTAAAGAACACCTTCAGTAACTGACAACATCTTGCCAGAAAAACCCCCTTGCGCCAGACACTTCCGGACCGCTAAAGATCGTCTTACAATTCCGAGCCGCATCCGCTGCAAAATTTGTCGTCTTCATCGATTGGCTCGCCACAATTGCGGCAGAATTTGGACCGCGATTGCTTTATAACCCGTTCATCCGCAGGCTTGCGGATGTTAGGCAAAGGACGGCGGGAGGCCATCGACCAGATCAAGGCCGCAATGATGATGAGACCTCCGATAACCACAGCTACCCAAGCCCAGTTAATGCCGGAGCCAGAGCCTGGCGTGGCGGGCAATGCGGGGGGTTGCACGTTGGTGTTTGGGGAAGGCAAACTTTCAGCCGACAATTGAGTGTTGGCCATTTTGTAATCCACCTGCAGCGAAAAGGATTGCCCGGCCGGAACAGCTCGTGTGGGGAAGGTGTGGTAATCGAAGCCATCCCCGCTCCTGACGACATTTGCAATGGCGGGCTCTGTTTTAAAGGTGCTGGCTGATGTTGGCCGCTGTACCCTTAGTTGAAAATTATTAACGGTTACAGCAGCTAACCAGGTATAGTCAAAGGTACGCTGGGTTTTATTGACAGTGTACGGGAGATAGTATTCGACCCTAAAGCTTAAATCCGGTGTGACGAATGTCAGGGCACCGGTAACATCGGTACTCGAAAAAATATCATCCTTCATGTTGCCGTCCTTACGATCAATGCGGGCAACAGCATTGAGCCGGGCGGCTTCAGGAAATGGAAGGGTGACGGAAGCAGGCAGCCGCGTATCTTCCGGGAGCGCGCCTGTCAGCAAAACCAGGACGGACGCCTTGTCATAATCAGGCCAAATTTCAATACCAAGTGAGTCAATGACGGATACCGGATTTTGTGCAAAGCCGGCGGCCATGGGCATCGCCATAAAAATAATCAGTAACATAAATGACTTACGTTTCATTCCACTATTCCATCCTTCCATCCGGCTTACCAAGACAATGACCGCAAAAAGCACTGTGATTCTCCCGCCGTGGCGGGATAGAAATTCCGATATAATTTGTCGCAACCCCGAATTTCTGGACTAGGGCTTTTGAATAGGATTTACGAAAAAACGGAGATTACGAACCAAATTTTCGGTCGATCTCATTTTGAATTTCCGCTGTGGTTGCTCCCTCAAGGTGCATTCGAGACGCTAACTGCGCCTCATCCATGCAGGTACTTCACGTGGATGCATGCGTATCGACATAACAGCTCAGCAGATTTTTGTGGCCGGAGTTTTCCCGGCAACGGCAATAACAATAGAGACGATCGAGCACCTCCGGTATCGTGCGCGCTATCTGGTAAGCACGCCTGACCTTCCCGGAAAACATTTGTGGTGACAGGGTCGGATTGGTCTCTCGAAGGTTGATATTTACCTTTTTCAATTCTGTAAGCTGCGGGGATTGGGTAGGTGGTTTTTCTCCCTGATACAGAAAGTAGGCCCCGCTGAGAACCAGGACGCCACCCGCTATCATGGCGAGTAAAGAGTACTTAGACCTCTTTTTGGGCTGCGGTGCCGTCTGTTTTGGATTAGTAGCACGTTTTTTCGATGTATCCTTTTTTTTCTTCTTTGCCATAGTAATATTCCTTTTCATGTTTTATAATTCATCGAATTGCTTTAATTCTTTTTCCAGACGCTCTTTGTATTCGGAGAGCTGGTCTTCATCAAAATGGGCAGCTGGTGTCGCCCGGACCCTTGAGGACCAGCGACGAATCAGAAAATATATTGAGATCGCCGCGAGTACGACGAGCACGAATGGCAAAACCCATAATATCAGGTTGAACCCTTCTTTATTGGGCTTGGCCATGATTCGCTCCCCGTACCGGCTCTCGAAGTATTGTAATATTTCTTCTTTGGATTCGCCCTGGCGCAGCTTTTTTAAGACCAGATCCCGCATCTGAGCGCTGGTTTCGTTATTGGATTGGGCGATGGTTTGACCCGCGCACAGGGGGCACATAATAAGGCCGTAGATTTCCCTGGCCGTCTTTTGCAAGGCTTCTTCATTATGATACTGGGCTGTAACCGGCAGGTCCGACAACAGCAGGATTAAAAGGGCCAACCCGACAAAGATGGTTTTATTTTTCATTTTTATGCGAGCAATCCTCCTTTGGTTAACCAATAGTAAATCTGGTAAGATCCGGATACCAGCAACAGGGCGCCTGCAATTCTTCCCATATAGGGCAGGACACGACGCAAATAAGTCGCCAGTCCTCCTTTGAAGACAGCTATGCTTAGGGCCAGGGAGGTCAGCACGGCTCCCATGCCCAAAGCATAGCTGAAGAATTGGAAAAGACCGTTTGATAAGCCCTGGGATTTAATGGCGCTTCCCACCACCACCAGGAATATTGGCAGCGTACAACCCAAAGAAGCCATGCCGTATCCGATACCAAAAAGAAAGTAGGTTTTGACCCCTTGCGTTTTGGAATTGCCGATCATGTTCGCAAGGCGGGCCGGCAGTGCAGCATGGACCGATTTCCCGGCCAGCAGAAACAGGCCGAGACAAGCCAGGACAGCCCCGACAAACAAACCGAGCCAGGGCAGATACTGCATCAGAAAATATCCCCCGGCCCAGAGAATGACGCCGAAGATGGAAAAAAGGACCGTAAATCCTAAGGTCACCGCAGTTCCGATAACCAGCGCTTTGCCGCCTCTGCGTATAAAATGCCGGGGTAGCGTGACGTCATCCCGCTCACCCAAATAGATTGATAGATACGCCGGCAGCATGGAAAACCCGCACGGATTAACGGTTGAAACCATCCCGGCCCCAAAGGAATATCCAAAGGGCAGCAAAACGGCCAATGCATTCATCCAGTTGGTCAGTAAAATCTGTATCTCAGTCATGGCATGATCTCCTCGATGGCGCTGATCAGTACGGGTTTCTCGATGGCGCCAACCCAGCGACGAACAACCTCGCCCTTGCTGGATATGAAGAACGTCACCGGAAGTCCTGAAACTCCGTAGTCGATGGTGATCTCTCCGGTCGGGTCCGGTCCGTTGGGATAGGTGATATCGAACTCCCGGATATAGTTCAGGGCATCTTCCTTCCGATCCTGGATATTGACCCCGAGAAAGATCAGACCACGATTTTTATACGCCCGCCACGTTCTTTCGATAAGCGATGCTTCAACCCTGCAGGGAGGGCACCAGGACGCCCAGAAATTGATGACGACCGGTTTGCCCCGTACGTCTTCTTGCAGGGATATCGTGGTTCCGTTGAAGGTCGTCAAGGTGAATTGAGGTGCCGTACGATTTACCATGGTGACGCCGCTAAGGCCGGTTATGGGTTGCTTGTTTAGCATGCCCCATACTAAAAGTCCTAAAAAGCCGACTGTGATGAGCGCCGCAATTGCTGAAACTGATTTTCGAAAAAAAATTTTAAGTTCCATATATCTCCCAAATCCTAACGAACAAGCCGGAAAATGCATAATATGCCGTTACCCGCGAGACGCAAAGCGCAAATTCTGGGTTCAGGAATGGCTGTCGTCCAATTCGATATTTTTCTGCAGCGTTTTTTTGATTTTATATATTTGATAGTTGAGGGCCTTTTGGCTCCGTGAGAGTTTGAAAATATATATAAAAATAACTGACCAGGTTATGCTGAAGGCCGCAAAAAGATAGATGCTATTGTCCATTATAGCTTCCTTTCGTTATATTTGAGTGCGCCCTGAATGCATGTCGTCCATGATTTCGTTGATTTCCGCGACACGCATCTTTAGCCGTTCTAATCTGATTCTGCTTACAAGCAGAGAAATAAACAAAAAGCAGAAAGCGATAACCGTGATTATTAAAGAGAGTTTCATCGGCCAGGACATGTTCAGACCCCGGCTGGTGATAATGACCGGGTGGATCGTACGCCACAACCTGATGGAGAAAAATGTAATCGGAACGTTAATAAAGCCGATGATACCGAAGACGGCCGAAAGATTCGCCCGCTGGTTTTCTTTTACCGACCTTCGGAGCATGAGGTATGCAACGTAAGTAAACCATAAAATCAATGTTGTCGTTAACCTCGGGTCCCATGTCCACCAAACATTCCAAACAGGTTTTGCCCAGATGGGCCCGGTGATCAACACGATAGTACAAAATATGACCCCGGTTTCAACCGCACAATGAGCTACGGTATCCCACTTAGGATCCTTGCGGTATAAATAGAAGATACTGGCTATGAACGTGATAAAAAACGCCAGATATGCCAGAAAAGCGGCGGGAACATGGATATAGAATATTTTTTGAACGACGCCCATTGTTTTTTCAACGGGCGCATAGAGAAAGATGGCATACAGCGCGAGCAGCATCAACACGTAGGTTAGAAACTGAAAAGTTATCCAAAGGGTTTGCGTGAGCTTCAAGATTATTCCTCCAGGATATACGCGAAAGTTAAATACGAAACGAGCAGAAAAATAAGATCAAAAGCGACCAGGATCTTTAGCCAGGGAAATACCATCTGAAAAGATTTACCGTTTAAAATAATCGCGGTTGACTTAACCGAAGCAATAACCACGGGAACCGAAATCGGAAAAAATAGAATCGACAGAAGGACATCTCTGGCTTTGGCGGTTGCAGAAATGGCGGAAAAAATGGTTCCGATAGCCGTAAAGCCAAGGGTTCCCAGGAAAACAATCAGCCCCAGCGGAACGACAAAGGGAAGGACGGTGGTATTATATAGAACCGAGAAGATAAAAATAGTAATAATTTCCATAACGGTTGTAAATAAGAATACGCCAATGAGTTTTGCCAGAAAAATAGTCCAGGGGCTGACCGGACATAATATGAGGCCCTGAAGCGTCCCTCTATCCCGCTCCATGCTAAAAGACCGGCCGAGTCCCGTCAGCCCGGAGAAGACAAATGCAACCCAGAGAATCCCTGCACTCATCCCCCGGTCATTATTGAGTGCTGACCCAAAGGCGAAATTAAATATGATCAGGACCAAAAAAGAAAATAGAGACATGGAAAGAATCATCTCCTTGGTTCTGAATTCGGAGACAAAATCTTTCCAAACAATGGCCCCCAGTTTATGGACAAATTTCATCAAACCACCTGTAATGGCAATCCATGTTCTCCGATTTGTCGGGCATAGATCTGTCTAAAATCATTTTTCGAGATATGGGCAACATCTTGCTGGTACACCATTTCACCTGCTTTTAGTATCGCTGCCCGGTTGCACAGTTCTAGACCCAGTGGTAAATCATGCGATGCCATGATTACGGTTTTCCCTTGATCGCGAAATTGCAAAATCAGTCTTATAAAATCCTCACGACCCTGCTGGTCCAGGCCGGTAAACGGTTCATCCAAAAACATTATCACCGGGTCATGAATAATGGCCCGCCCGATTGATAGGCGCTGTTGCATTCCGCGTGAAAAGTTTTGAACGGTGTCATTGGTGTAGTCCCTCAATCCAACGAGATCCAGCACATCTTTAATCCTGGCATCAAGCCGGGCCACCCCGTACATTGCTCCGTAGAATTTAAGGTTTTCATAAGCGGTCAGGTGAGGATATAGAAACGTCTGGTGAGCGATGAGGCCGATAATTTGATGCAGTGCTTCACGATCGTGTCGCGCTTCATATCCGGCAATTCTGACGCTGCCCGAAGTCGGCTGCAGCAGGGAGCACAGAACTTGAATCAAGGTCGATTTGCCGGCCCCGTTGGGACCGAAAAGGGCAAGGGAATCACCTTCCTGCAAACTAATATCAATATTCCGCAGAGCGGTTTTATAACCGAATTTTTTATTCAATCCCCTTGCCTCAATATGGTGTTCTGAATTCATACCTGAATCTTGCATGAAAATTAATTAGATGTTGAAATAATGTCTTGCATATGAAAGCCTCCAACTCGTGAAAAATCCAGGTAAAAACCGGCAGTTCTCCACTTTGCCTAGGGGCCCCTATTCGTATTTTGAGGCACATTTCGGCATGATCGTAGTGGCCCAAAAACTACCATCTCCCCGGTAAGTCCCTTCGACGATTACCTCCGTTCCGGGCTTAAAGGAATCCGGCACAACGCCTGCGTAATTGACGATTAGATTGGCCTGTTCGTCTTCTAATTTAAAAATCAGCTTCAGCGTCTTCGGATCCCATTGAACCGACCCGGCGGTCACGATGCCCCCGACCTTCTGGGTGTCCGTCAAATCATCCGTCGGTTTTGCCAGCACTTCAGAAACCGTCAGGTAAAAAACCATGGTGTCCCGCAACCCGGTATAAATAAGATATCCGATAACCATAATAATAACGGCAGAAATGATAACCGGCTTATACTTTATCCTTTTTTTCAATTTTCCTCCTGCAGATAATTTTTGCGGTGTTTGTCTAAATTTGCCCCGCAAGCAGCACAGAATCGCCTCTCAACACGAGCCTTTTCGCCACAAGAAGTGCAGTAAATATATTTTCTTGCGGTGGATTCATGGTTGCGAATCTCCGCAACTCCCTGCTCGATTTTTTCCTCAAAAACCGTATCCACGGACTTTGAAAATGTTGCTTGCAGCGACTCTAATTTATCCATTTCTTTCATATAGCCGACGGCTTCCTGGGTGTATTGCCGCTTAAGAATCTGAAAATCTTCTTCATCCAATTTTCCCATGCTTAAATCAAATTCCAGCTCGCGGATGGTGGCATAAGCGCCATTTTTTTTGTTCTTTAACGCTTGCAGGATATCCTCCGGTTTCTGCGTGAAGCCGTATCGGCGAACGTCTTCCTGAAGCAGCGGATTTATGATCCAGTAACATGCCCCTAACAGTAGCCCAAAAAGGATAACATATCCTATCATGGTGTGCTCCCACGGTTTGAAATTGTTTAGGTCCTTATCGGGTTTGTTCTAACATGCTGTAAGGACCTTACCGTTTCAGGTGTTCCGGCGTATACGGATCAGGTGTCAGGGAATGAAAGTGCTGAACACTGACGCCTTATATGAAGCCACGCCTGGCCGGAACAGTGAAAAGATTGAACGTCGAACATCGAACGCCCAACATCGAACGTTCAATGTTCGATGTTCGATGTTCATTTTTTAGTTAACCCGTCACTCCTGAGTAATTGGCTTTACCTTTTTTCGGCGGTCCGGTAATACGACGACTATCGTTCCTAAAATCATGATTACACCGCCGATCCAGAGCCAGACTACAAGTGGATTCACGAGTACCTTGAAGGTGGCAGAATCCTTTTCGTAACCGGCCAGGATAACATAAAGATCTTCTTTGAGATTCGAGTGGATCGCCACATCAGTTGTGGGTTGATTCTGCCCGTGGTAAATACTTTTTTCGGGTGAAACGATCCCCACTTGATGCTCGTCGTTGAGGACCGTTAACGTCGCAACGACCTTTTGTCTACTGGCCGTGGGATAATTGGAAAGTGCATCGAATCGTAATGTGTAATTTTTAATTTTAAACGATTCTCCTGTTTTCACGGAGACCTGTTTTTCCACGTTAAAAGTGCTTCCCGCAAAGGCCATGAAAATCAGAACAACCCCTAAATGAACCATATGGCCGCCGTAACGTCGTTTGTTTTTGGTCACCAGTTTCCAAAATGCTTTGGGATAGTTCTCCCCAAAAACTGTGCGGCGGGTGCGAGTGCCGGTAAGAAACTCCATAAAAAGATTTGTTGCGACAAAGACGCAAAATATGAATGTTATCAAAGCATATGCTGACCGAATGCCGTAAAGATATAACCCGGCCGCCGCAAAACCCGAAATGATCAATGGTAAAAGTAGTTTGCCGGCAAACTTTTTAAGGGTCGTTTTACGCCAGGCAATGATGGGACAGAGGCCCGTCAGCAAAAGCAATGCCAACCCGATGGGAGTTACAACACCGTTGTAAAATGGCGGCCCAACCGTTAATTTAATGCCTCGAACAGCTTCCGAAATAATTGGAAACAGCGTGCCCCACAGGACCGTAAAAGCGATACCGACAAAAAGCAGGTTGTTGATCAGAAAACTGCTTTCTCTGGAAAGTAAGGAGTCCAGCTGATTCTTGCTTTTCAGATGGGGAAGGCGATAAATGAGCAGCGATAACGAAACGATAAGCGCAAGCAGTAAAAAAAATAAAAAAAACCAACCCAAAGTCGATTCTCCAAAAGAGTGGACCGAAGCAATCAGCCCGCTTCGCGTGATAAAGGTCCCAAAGATGGTCATTAGAAATGTAAAAATAACCAAGACAATATTCCAGACCTTTAACATATCTCTTTTTTCCTGAATCATGACCGAATGCAGGTAGGCGGTTGCCAATATCCACGGCATAAATGAAGCGTTTTCAACCGGATCCCAGGCCCAGTACCCCCCCCAACCCAGCTCGACATAAGCCCATTCCATTCCCAGCAGATTCCCGGCGGTTAGAAAAGCCCAGGCGGTTAGGGTCCACTTGCGGGTGGTTTTAATCCAGGTGCTGCCAAGCTTGCCGGTAATAAGAGCCGCCAGGGCAAAGGCAAAAGGAACTGTAAATCCAACGTAGCCTATTAATAGGGCCGGTGGATGAAAAATCATGCCGGGATTTTGCAGCAGCGGATTTAAACCCCGGCCGTCAAACGGCGTAAAATTAGACGTCTTAAACGGATTGGTTGCAACGGTCATCAGGAATGTGAAAAAGAAGATAACCGTTGTCAAAACCAGGATTGCATGCGGCATGAGTTCGCGATTTTTATTCCTGTTCTGGATAATTACAACTGCCGTAAATATCGCAAGGATCCAGTCCCAGAACAGCAGCGAGCCTTCCTGCCCGGCGTAAAAAGCGGTTAATGTATAAAGAAGCGAAAGACTCCGACTCGTATATCTGGCAACGTATTCATTTTGAAAATCCCTCGTTATCAGCGCATAAACCATGGCTGCCGCGGACAAGGTCAAAAAAACAAAAACAGCCATGGCAGCGTTCTCAGCACTGGCAATCACTTCGGCCCGGCGGTTTTTAATGCCGATAATCAACGCTAAACCGCAATAAGCCGACAAAAATAATGAAATTAAAATAGAATAATACCCGATTCCAGTCATTCCTCGCCTCCGCTCGCAACCCCGTGATAAACTTTTTAATCGGCGGAATTTTATGGTGCACTTTAAATTCCTTAAAACCTGAAAACATAAAATGCAGATACATTGATGAAATTCTCAGGCTGTCTGAGACAATACAAAATTATTCAGGTGAATTGAATTGGTCGTAATTATTTAACGAAAAAATCGAGGGGGTCTAAAGAGGGGCCAATAGACTCCGGGTGGTATGATTTGCCTGTCCTTGACAAGAAATAGACCTGCAAGCGGCAAAGCAGAAAGAGCCGACAATACCATGATGATCTGGACAAAAGAATGGAATGAAAACGGGCAACTTTCATCGACGGATGCATTGAGGTCGGGATCGCTTGAGACACAATAAGACGAACATAAAGTGATAACCGGAAGGCCGTAGAGCAGAATCCCGAGTACGATGATAAGGGAAATGTTTTTTCGCGTAATATCCATTGGCTATTTGATTATTCAGTTAAGATGTGTTTATTTTTTATACCACGGTGTGGCAAATGTCAAGGAAATTTTTGAAAGCTATGGCGAGACAGGTAGGGCAAAAAATAGATATTGCTCCTCTTGTCCCAGCCCTGCATCATTCCAGTATTCACCGTAATAACTCCGGCGGATGAGCGAAGCGAACTAAGTTCACGACTTCGAAGATTCTTCGATGAAAAAATGAGGCGGATTTCGAACCGATCTCTCAAATGCAAGATGAGAAAGTGATTGATCTTCGTGAGGGTAAGGACTATGTTCTTCTTCCTGTCAAAGACGATGAACGCCGCTTCAGATAATATCCTCATATTTGGGCATCAATGATGTGGCAACGGAGGAAATAATTCTGTGCATTTCGTCTTTCTTATTTCATGAAGCATCTATCACGAAAAGGCGATTAACCATCCCCCGGCGGTGAGCATACCGGTTGCTGTCCAAAATGTGATGCGAGGAAGTTTCGGGATGCCTTTATAACACTTGCGGTAATAGGAGATATTGCCGACGATGGTCAACGCCTCGGACAACATTTCCCAGGCAGCTTGTATGCCGATCATCGCGAACAAAACCTCTGGGATATTGAAGCGGCCTGCAGCAAAAGTACTGGTTAAAATCGCAATCGCATACAACACGATGAACGGTGCGGTTTGAAAATGCCCCATCTCATGCGAAATAGTCAGCTTAAAACCTAACTTATTGGACAAGCCCCGGCGGAGCAACCAGTTGATCGCCGGAGGATGCGGGATCAATATTTTTCCGACCCCGGCCTTATGAACAAAACCGGGGCCTACCATTACGGTTGCATATACCCTGAACCAAGTTCGATGGTGGATTGTTTGGGCCGTTTTTAATCCATACGGTATGCGCATCGCCTCTTTCCCATCTCGCTATCGACTTGTTTAAGTGGTGGCCTGTGCACGTTATGATTCGGGATGAATGCCATCACCTCTCCACCTATAGAGCATTATTATGCACCTGCACTATATTTGAATGCCGCCATTGCAATCTCTTCATTCCAACGGAAGCAGTGCAAAATTTTTACCCGGTCTGTGAAAATTTTGACCATTCAGGTAGTTAATTTATGATGATTTGGTGACCGGTTATTTCCTGTAAACGGAAAATATTTATTTATAAATATGTGTTCAAAAGGTGGATAATTATGAAAACAAAAAGCATTTTGGGAAATTTGATCTTGATTCCACTTATTATTACCTATTTCTTTGGAATCGATTAAATTCAATACAGCAGAATTGTTGGCGTTAAATGTCCAGGATTTAAATTCACCGTATAAAAATCGTGAACCCATTTTTGCAATTTTCGGTTCGGTACCCGATCAAATAGCTTGATGAGAGATTTACACCATGTTTACAAATAGAATTGCATACAAACAAAGAATATATCGTGTTTGATTAGTTCAAAAATGCTTAGTAATATTGGATAGTTAACAAATAGCTTTGGAAAATACCCTGTCTTTATACATTGCAAAATACGCGTAGCACCAAGTGCTCTCGCGCGCAAATAGAAGACAAAGGGATTGACGGGGCTGCGATCTGGCAACAACTCTTTTTTGAGCGGTATCCTGGAAGTTACGAGGAATCACGAGACAGCAACCCCTTTGATTTCCTCTTAAGTGGTATCCTGGCGGCTTACCACCACGTCAACACTGCAAATCCCGTGCTGCTGTCGGACATTCTCAGAGGCCAGAACCTGTTTTTTGATACGCATCTGAGAAAGATACTGGCCCAGAAGTACCATGCAGGGTGTGCCGGGGCAATCTTTAGGATAGCCGATCCCTTCAGCAAGACGGCAAGTAACAAAAAGCAGCATTGTTATTTGAATCATACATAAACGCTGGTGAAGATTCCATTTAACACCCAAGTGTGAAAAGATTCAGGTGTAAGCTTCGCTTTATCGTTTTTCTCCGGATCGATGTTCCGGATCACCACTGCCGTTTTACCCAACATTGCCTCTTTGCCGGTGCAAACTTTGCTCCGCATCGCCTGGAAGACTTTGTAATATAGCAACAAGGAGACTGCCCAGATGACTAGATACACCACCAGAGCAGTCTTAAACGGGAAGAACCAAAAAACCGGCAACCCGAAAACCGGAAGAAAAAATATCAGGTGGCACATCGATAAAGCCTCCGTAGAAGGCTGTTTTCAGTCGCAGATTATTCCCAAGCAAAAGCGTACAAATATTCTTGTGGTTAAAGCCCTCTTACTCATGCTCCGTTTCGTTTGTTTTTGCCGGTAGCTTCGAGTCTGCATGGCCCGAATGCATCCCGCGCATCATAAAGATATGCCCCAAGGGACAAAGAAGAATCAGGGCATAATACCCCCAAGATCCCAGGACCCCCAGCGAAGAGAGTGCCATAATTCCAACTAGCGGGATGCCGCAGCAGAGGATCATCATCAACGCATGGTTTTTTTTAATTTTGTCTATCAATAATTTTATCATTTTTTTTCCTTTCGTATTTCCAACCCAATCGTTGTTGAGTTTATCTTGTTTCAGGTATTGCGAGTTCTTGACTGAACCGTTAACCATAATTTTTTCTTTAATAAAAACATAATCGTAATTCCGAGCACGATGCCAATCACCCCAATGGTCTGGGCAGCTGAAAAATTTTCGAAATAGGTCAGCTTGTCGGCACGAAAGTGCTCTATGAAAATTCGTGCTGTAGAATACATTATCACGTAAAGCAAAAAAAGATGGCCGTTGACGTTTAATTTTTTGCGTAATTTCCAAAGAATTCCAAAAATTATCAGGTTTAAAACCATTTCATATAACTGCGTGGGGTGAAGCGGCAGCCCCGGATACATTTGACCGGCAGGGCTTTCAGGAGAGTAAACCAGGCCCCATGGCATAGTCGTCGGGTATCCGTGGGCATCCCCGTTAAAAAAGCATCCAACTCTTCCAATCGCCTGCCCTAAAATGAGCGATGGCGCCAGCGTATCCAGGAATTCGGCCAGGTTAATTCGGTGATAGCCGGCAAAAACAATGGATACCAGAAGGCCTCCCTATATTGCACCGTGAATGGCCAGATGGCCAAACTGTATAATAACAGGATTCATTTTATTTTCTCCCCTGTGGTTTGATTAGGCAGTTTAACGTCATGCCCGGGACTAACGACAGCAGCCCTGGCTGCAGTGGGCAACCCTTGGAATCATAAATCGCTTCACTGAAATCACCTCCTTTCACAGTGGACTGAACAGCCTCACCGAATCGGCTTCTATCTGCCTTAGGCTTTTTGAGACGCTTTTGTCTCCGCCAGCAATTCCTCAAGCACCTGGTCGTAGATCACAAATCCGGCAGTTTCCAATAGTTCATCCTCCCAATTTTCCATGACCTTTTGGTGCTCACCGGCGTAAAGATCTTCCTTCACCTTTTCGCGAACTTCTTCGAATGCCAGCTGTTTCCGGCTTTCTAATTCTCTGACCTGCACTCATTGCTGTCCAAAATAAATTGAAAATCAAATACTGCCTTTAATAATAACAGGCAGTTATAAACGCGAAATTGGTGATTTCGAAATCAGGTTATGCC
>CACVKW010000763.1 GCA_902749685.1 Olavius sp. associated proteobacterium Delta 1
CTCAAAAAAGCGGACCTGATCATTGAGGCGCAAAAAAAAATGTCAGAGATTCTGGGAATCGCACAGAATCTGGACGAAAGCGACGAGAGCATATGATATCTCTGGCCGCACAGCTAAGTCCGCATACCGGCAAAA
>CACVKW010000764.1 GCA_902749685.1 Olavius sp. associated proteobacterium Delta 1
AAATTCACCGATAGTGTACTGTTAGATATCCAGCATCAAGTATCAAGCATCCAGCATCTGCCCGGAAAAAGCAACGATCTCAGACATAACGGCCAGGCTTGATGA
>CACVKW010000765.1 GCA_902749685.1 Olavius sp. associated proteobacterium Delta 1
GGACACGGTGGATTTTTACTCGGCCAGGTCCCGAACCTATCTGATCAAGGGGCTGTGCGAACTGTTCGGTTCCGGTGAAGATACCATTGGCGAGGATGTCCAGAAGCTGCTTGAACTGGCTGAAGATTACAAGCAGCCCGAGCAGGGGCCGGAAACCAAAGAGGTGATGACCGGCGCCGATAAAGCCAGGGCGCTTGCCTTATTGAAAAACCCGGCCATGTTTGATGAGATCCTATCCGAC
>CACVKW010000766.1 GCA_902749685.1 Olavius sp. associated proteobacterium Delta 1
GTTCTTACATAATCTGTCGTTATCAGACAGAGCAATCTATTTAAAAAAACTCAAAGGCAGCTCCGTCTGATAACGCGAGTTTATGTAATCAATTAGCATCTATCACGCCAGGCAGTGCCAATACCGAGGGGAAGCGGCTGGCTGATTTTATTGCCCTTCTCCTCGACCACCACCCCTTAAAAAAGGATCGGATATATTTTAAAAACAAAAAGGCAATCAAAGATAAATCTCCAACTGCCTTCGCAAAAGTTATTTATTTTTTTGGTCGTCCCGGTTCTCTTTAGCTGTCTATGAGCTCATCATCAACCGCTGCATTTTCTAATCTTACAAATAATTTTATGCTATCATCGAACTCAAAAACTTTTAATATGATATTTTTAATAGTGTTATGTGCCTTAGTAACATCTTTTCCAAAATCAACGTGTAAGAACTCAAGAGGCTCTTCAGCGATCTCTTTTCCAATTGAATACTCAATTCCAGTATTTTTGCAAAAATCAGTGAGTTTTACAAATACCTGTTCTGACCATTTCGCATTAGGAAAGCACAATTTTATTCCATAATTTCCTGGTTTATAAATATACTTTCTTAGTTGAAGAAAGTATTTTGAGTGATGAACATTAATAACAAGAGATCCATCGTTGTAACCACGTCTTAGTAGGTCTTTAATGGGTATCTCGAGAGTTCTTAGAGTATGAACCGGCCCTTTTGCACTTCTCCAAATTATTAGCGAAAGACCAATAGCAACAATAAATAGTATTATCCAAACCATCAGAAGTAATTTCCTATAAAGCTACCGATCGTATATCCAATATTTCCCGCTGTACCAACCGGCGTCGTCCCGCCCGATGCGCCTTTTGCCGCAGCCCATCCCTGGCCAAAGCCGGCAGTAAACCGACCAATGGGTGACATCTTAAGGCCAGAATTAGCTGCATATGGTAAGTATTTTCCTGTGCGGGGATTATATGGCTGGGGAAGACCACCACGATTTAGCTTTGTAGGGAATCCTTTTCCAAAAAGTCCTCTAAAACCAGTTCCAACCTTAACCAGACTCCCTGGCCCAAAAGGTATTTCACCTAAAACAATCTCGACTTCTTCGCCATCAACACATATTGTTTGGGGCGGTGGCTCAGGGTAATATATCTGTAATGGTTGTGGGGCTGGTGAAAAACCTCCACTTCCCCCGCCGTAGTCAGTATCATATGGGGTTGTATTATATCTGGAGTATTCTAAACCGAAAGGATCTATCGCATTGACCGGATTATTCCCGGCATAAACAAAGAGATTAATCCCCCCATCCAGCCCAATGGGATCCGGAGTCAGATACCTCCCCGTCTTGGGATCATAGTACCGGTGGTAGTTGTAGTGGAGCTCGGTCTCCTGATCATAATACTGGCCGGCATATATTCCGATGCACGTTGCCCCCTAAAGAGCACTTTTTTTTGGGGGGTCCAGGAAGCTTGCTGCGTGTCAAAGAGCTGGTTTTATTGTA
>CACVKW010000767.1 GCA_902749685.1 Olavius sp. associated proteobacterium Delta 1
ATCCAACTTCGCTGCTGCAATGAAGACCATTGAAAGTATTGACTGATCCTGGATTCTGGTTTCTGGATACTGGATGTCGTTGAAATTCACCGATAGTGTCC
>CACVKW010000768.1 GCA_902749685.1 Olavius sp. associated proteobacterium Delta 1
GCAGACGTTGGACATACCGCTAGCGCGGAGAAATAATTAGAATATTTATAACCCACTGAAATTAAACTTTTAAATCCGATTTTTTCCCTATTTCACAGTTAA
>CACVKW010000769.1 GCA_902749685.1 Olavius sp. associated proteobacterium Delta 1
CATCTAATTGAAATTATGGGCAAATCTATATTTATCAAGAAAATGCAATATTTAAACGTATTATCAATAGGATAGAAAAACTCACAACATAATAGCAGAGACATACAACCTGGCCTTTCGGGCAGGGGTCAATGATATCTATAATATTTTTGGCCTTTATAAATTATAGCTTTGTTGGCGAAATATGCTATCAAAAAGTTAGGACCTTCTGTGCTAA
>CACVKW010000770.1 GCA_902749685.1 Olavius sp. associated proteobacterium Delta 1
GATCGTTGCTTTTTCCGGGCTGATGCTGGATGCTTGATACTCGATGCTGGATATCTAACAGGACACAATCGGTGAATTTCAACGACATCCAGTATCCAGAATCCAGGATCAGTCAATACTTTCAATGGTCTTCATTGCAGCAGCTAAGTTGGATTTCAAAATTTTATGCAACTATAGGGTTTAGTATAGATGCAGATCGGGGATTCGCATATATTACGTTAATGTACACTGCCTTCCTTTGAAGACCCTGAATGAGCTGTTTTCCAGGGCGGATTAATTATGCGTAGCGCCGGTATGATTAGGTGCAAAATTCAGGTATCAACCATTGAAAATAACAAGCTATCCGGTGAGCGTTAAACTGAAGCAAAATAAAAGACCTGAAAGAGAAGATGCGCGAGCGAGCACTGAATCGGAATGGACAGGATTAATCGGCTTCTCTTTTTTGAAGAATTTAAAACAGATATTCATATCTGTCAAAATGATACCATAAAAATTTTTGTAATCAACTAAAAAATATTGTGGTAGTTGATTCATTAACTATTCGTTAGAGGATAAAGAACGGCAGGCGACCGGTCGAGATCTTAGATGATTTGTATTTCATCGAAAATTTCATGCGACGGGGGATCGTCAGACGTCGGAAAGGGGATTTAATTTCGGTTTTTAAGCCATAGAATAGCATCTTATTTGGCCAAAGGTACCCAGAACTTTATTACTTTGCTCAGCTTTCCCTCCTCGTTGAAGGATCGTAAAAAATTGTTGGCCGAATCCAACAACTCGACATTATCTTTTCTTATACCCCAGGCTAAATATTCTCTCGTCAGCGGGGTAAACAACGCCGTCAAGCCCTTGTTCTCATTTTCAGATGCTAAATAGAGAATCATGGGGCCGTCATGGATAAACATGTCGATATCCTTGCTGATCAGGCCCTTCACGGCAGCGCGTGAGTTGGTATACAGCTTCCTTTTAATGCTGCTAAATTGTGTCTCCACATAGTAGGCACCAGTCGTATCTTTCATCGCGCCGAGAGCCGAACTGGTTGCTATAGAAAATAATCCCGTGCCGAAGCGGGCGGCGTCATTTCTACGAATCAATGCCATCTGACCGCTCTCAAAATAAGGGATGCTAAAGGAAATTCTTACTTCTCTGAGCGTGGTAATCGTCATGCCGGACATGATGATGTCGATTCGATTTTCTAACAGGGCCGTTATTTGATCTTCCCATTTTAGCTCAACAAAGCGCAGCGATTTGCCTAAAGATGTTGCCAGTTCCCTTGCAAGGTCTGCTTCCAGGCCGACTATTTTATCTCCCTGTCTGAAAATAAGCGGTGGTGAATTGGTTGATACGCCAACTCGCAATACATTCTTGTCAGGTGGAATCAAGCTGGACTTGGTCGTATTCTGACCGGTTGGCGCACACCCTGCAAACAGGGATAGGGCTGTTAATATTAAAAACAATACGAATAATCGCCTGATGCACCATTTTTTGCCCATGCTTCCGGCCCTCCTGTATCTAATCCAGTGTCCCTCCGGATCCGCCCGAGGCGGATCAGAATGGACACTAACCAATGGGTCCCATTCGTGGATGTGATCATATGAAAATTTTTAGTAATTGGCAAACTTAAATTAAACCGAGCATAACGGATGCCTGAATTTTTACCAGCAAAAGACGCTTCGGATAGATCACCAATGTGCACTCTTATTCACTGTCGGTAAGAATACGTGCAATATCCAGGTCACTCTTGTCCAAAAACGGGTTTAGAATGAGTCATAAAGTGAGTAATAATACGAGTCATTGAAAAAAATCCTCCTTATATGTAGGGTGGTTGTTAA